>NZ_DCYC01000054.1:5885-76790 GCF_002330965.1 Arsenicicoccus sp. UBA2120 | reverse complement strand
CGGATCAGTCAGGAGAGCCTCTATTTGATTGGCGCAGCTCCTCGGACTCCGCTACGGCCGCACCCTCCTCCGTCGGGCGCAACCTCCGCTACGCCCTTCGTCACTGCGCCGTATACGGGTTGACCACGACCTCCACCCGCTGGAACTCCTTCAGGTCGCTGTAGCCCGTCGTCGCCATGGCGCGGCGCAGGGCACCGATCATGTTGGTCGTGCCGTCGGCGGTGTGGGCAGGGCCGAAGAGCAGTTCCTTCAGCGGGGCGGCGCCGCGGACGTTGACGCGGGCGCCGCGCGGCAGCTCCTCGTGACGTGCCTCCGACCCCCAGTGGTAGCCCTGGCCGGGGGCGTCGGTCGCACGCGCGAGCGCGGCACCGATCATCACCGCGTCGGCGCCGCACGCGACCGCCTTGACGATGTCGCCGGCGCGTCCCACGGAGCCGTCGGCGATGACGTGGACGTAGCGTCCGCCCGACTCGTCGAGGTAGTCGCGCCGGGCCGCCGCCACGTCGGCCACCGCGGTGGCCATCGGGGCGTGGATCCCGAGCGTCTGGCGGGTGGTGCTCGCCGCTCCCCCGCCGAAGCCGACGAGGACGCCGGCCGCACCGGTGCGCATGAGGTGCAGGGCGGCCGTGTAGGTCGCTGCCCCGCCGACGATCACGGGGACGTCCAGCTCGTAGATGAAGCGCTTGAGGTTGAGCGGCTCGGTGCGGCTCGACACGTGCTCGGCCGAGACGGTGGTGCCCCGGATGACGAAGAGGTCGCACCCCGCGTCGACGACGGTGCGCCAGTGCTCCTGGGTCCGCTGCGGCGACAGCGCGCCGGCGACGGTGACGCCCGCGTCGCGGATCTCCTTGAGGCGTGCGGTGATCAGCTCGGGCTTGATGGGCTCGGCATAGATCTCCTGCATGCGCGGCGTGACGTCCGCCCCGGACAGCGTGGCGATCTCGTCGAGGAGGGGCTGCGGGTCGGCATACCGGGTCCACAGGCCCTCGAGGTCGAGGACACCGAGACCACCCAGCCGACCGAAGGCGATCGCCGAGGCCGGCGAGACGACGGAGTCCATCGGCGCGGCCATGATCGGCAGGTCGAAGTGGTAGGCGTCGATCTGCCACGACACCGACACCTCCTCGGGGTCGCGGGTGCGCCGCGAGGGCACGATCGCGATGTCGTCGAAGGTGTAGGCCTGGCGGGCGCGCTTGCCCCGTCCGATCTCGATCTCGGTCACGTCTGGTGCCTGTCTGTGGGGTGGAGGGTGGGTGCGTGGGGCCGCGGCGCGTCAGCGACCGGAGTAGTTGGGCGCCTCGGCGATCATCTGCACGTCGTGCGGGTGGCTCTCCTTGAGCCCCGCCGACGTGATGCGCACGAACTGCCCCTTGGCCTGGAGGTCGGGCACGGTGCGGGCCCCGACGTAGAACATCGACTGGTGCAGTCCGCCCACGAGCTGGTGGGCGACGGCCTGCAGGGTGCCGCGATAGGCGACCTTGCCCTCGATCCCCTCGGGGACCAGCTGGTCGTCGCTGGTGACGTCGGCCTGGAAGTAGCGGTCCTTGGAGTAGGACTTCTTGGTGCGCGAGCTCATGGCGCCGAGCGAGCCCATGCCGCGGTAGGCCTTGAACTGCTTGCCGTTGACAAAGATGAGCTCGCCCGGGCTCTCCTCGCAGCCGGCGAGCAGCGACCCGACCATGACCGAGCTGGCGCCCGCGACCAGGGCCTTGGCGATGTCGCCGGAGTACTGCAGGCCGCCGTCCGCGATGACGGGGACATCGGCCGCCGCGGCCGCCTGCGCCGCCTCGTAGACCGCGGTGAGCTGCGGGACGCCCACGCCGGCGACGATGCGGGTCGTGCAGATGGATCCCGGTCCGACACCCACCTTGACGGCGTCGACGCCGGCCTCGACCATCGCGGCCGCGCCGGCGCGGGTGGCGACGTTGCCGCCGATGATCTGGACGTGACGGGTGGCGCTGTCGGCCTTGAGCCGCTTGATCATGTCGATGAGCAGGCGAGCGTGGCCGTGCGCGGTGTCGACGACGAGCACGTCGACCCCCGCCTCGATCAGCGTGGTCGCGCGCTCCCAGGACTCGCCGAAGTAACCGACGGCCGCCCCGACCAGCAGTCGTCCGTGGGCGTCGTTGCTGGCGAGGGGGTACTGCTCGGACTTGACGAAGTCCTTGACCGTGATCAGCCCGGCGAGCCGGCCCTGGTCGTCGACCAGCGGCAGCCGCTCGCGCTTGTGCTGGCGCAGGAGGCCGGTGGCGTCCTCGCGCGAGATGTCGACGGGCGCGGTGATGAGCGGCATCGGTGACATGACGTCGCGCACCAGCGTCGTGGTCCACTCGGCGACGGGCGTGAAGCGAAGGTCGCGGTTGGTGCAGATGCCGAGCAGGGTGCGGTCCTCGCCGACGACCGGGAGCCCGGACACGCGATACTCCCCACAGATCTGGTCGAGCTCCTCGAGGGTCGCGTCGGGGCCGATCGTCACGGGGTTGCTGATGCGCCCGGTCTGGGTGCGCTTGACCAGGTCGACCTGGTAGGCCTGGTCCTCGATCGACAGGTTGCGGTGCAGGATGCCGAGGCCTCCCTGGCGGGCCATCGCGATGGCCATGCGGGCCTCGGTCACGGTGTCCATCGCCGCCGAGACCAGCGGGATGCGGATGGACAGCTCGCGGGTCAGGCGGGTCGTGGTGTCGACCTCGCTGGGGATGACGTCGGTCTCCCCGGGCAGGAGGAGCACGTCGTCATAGGTGAGCCCCAGGGTGGCGAACTTGTCGGGCACGGCGCGGGTCTCCTCGAGGCTCATGCCACAAGTCTATCGGCGGGGACGCCGTGGCTCGTATGCCGACAGCCCGGCGCCTCCCCGCGTCACCGACTCAGGGCTGGTCGCCGCTCTGGCCGCCCGACGGCGCACCCGTCAGGCTCGTCGACCGGTCGAGGGCCGGTGTGCGCTGCTGCGTGGTGCCGAAGGTGCGGGTGCGGCCGGAGGCCGGTGTGCGCGACTCGACACGCGGCGTCCCCGTGCCAGTCACGGACGGCGTCGGGTTCGGCGGTCGCAGCGGGAGGCTCGTCGAGGGGGCGCTCGGAGACGTGGGCGACGTAGTGGGAGACGTGGGCCGGGTGGTCGGCGTCGTCGGCCGCGTGGTCGGTGTGGTCGGCTGCGTGGGTTGGGTCGTCGGGCGCGGCGACGACGGGCTGGGGCTCTGGCTCGGCGACGACGGGGTCGTCGTCGGCGTCGGCGTGCTCGTCGGCGAGGTGCTCGGTGACGAGGAGGGGCGCGTGGTGACGGGGCCCGCCGCGGACGACCCGGTGCCCGACCGGTCGGGCGAGCGGGTCCCGGGACGCGTGGGCGACGCGGACGCCGCAGCGGTGCGCGGCGGATCCGCCAGCACCAGGCCGTCGTCGCCGGACCCGGACCCCGACAGGTCCTGGCGCACCGCGGCGAGCAGCGCGTGGTCGCCCTCGCCGAGGAGCGACGGGTCACGGCGGACCTGGTCCTCGACGAGGCTCAGGACGGCGGCGGCGGCGTCGCGGTCGCCGGCCTTGAGCCGCTGCGAGGCGAGGTTGAGGGCCGTGCGCACGGAGTGACCGTCCGGGCCGTGGCTCGTGGCGTCGGCGGTGGCGAGCACGGCAGCGTCCGCGGGCCGGGGGGCCGCCACGCCCTTCTCGACGCCGCGCTCGACCTTGCTGACGAAGCCGGCCAGGCCGCCCTCGCTCGCCGCGGCGGCGACGGTGACGCCCGACAGGACGACGGCGGCGACGCTGGCCGCGACACCCGCCCGCGTGACGATGACGGTGCGCCTGGAGGGGAGCGGTCGGGGCGCGCCCTCGGCCAGGTCCTCGGGCAGGTCCTGGTCGATCTCGGTGGCCCAGCCCTCGAGCATGGCCAGGACGGGGTCGTCGTGCTCGACGGTCTCGCGACGGTCGGCGATCTGCTGCACGAGCTCGTCGTCGTCGCGCACGAGGCGCAGCGAGGGCTGGGGCGTGCCGTCGGGTCGGTGGTTCATCGGGATCCTCCCCCGCCGGCCGGGCCGGCCATCATGGCGCGCAGCCGGGTGAGGGCGCGGTGCTGGGCGACGCGCACCGCTCCCGGGGTCATGTCGAGGGAGGCGGCGACCTCGTCGGCGGTCATGCCCACCGCGACGCGCAGGGTCAGGATCTCGCGCTGGGTCTCCCCCAGCCGGTCGAGCATGGCCCAGGTGTCGGAGGAGCGCTCCGCCGCGATGACCGTGTCGAGCGGGTCGGCGTCCAGGTCGATCTCGTCGGGGAGCTCGTCGGTCGGCTCGGGTCCGCGCAGGCTCGACCGCATGGCGTCGGCGACCTTGTTGGAGGCGATGCCGTAGACGAAGGCCTCGAAGGGGGCACCACGGTCCTCGTAGCGCGGCAGCGATCGGAGCACGGCGACACACACCTCCTGAGCTGCGTCATCGGCGGCCTGCACACCGGCGGGGAGACCCCCGAGGCGCGCGCGGCAGTAGCGGAAGGCGATGCGTCGGACGTCGGTCAGCAGCGCCTGCAGAGCGGCGGGCTCGCCCTGGGCGGCAGCCGACACGACGTCGGCCGAGCGCATGGCTGGACCCGTGGGTGACATCGGTGCGGCGACCCCGGACGTTACGTCCTCGGTGGGCCGGTTTGCGCCGGGTCCCCGGCCGCGGTCGGCGGGGTCGGCTCCGTAGACGTGAAGGTGCCGCTGATCACGGGCGTCGGGGACGCTCATCGGCACCTCCTCGGGGAGCGACGACCGGCCCCTCGTCGGGCGGGTCGTGGACACGGCGAAGGCCGCCTCACGGCGTGCCTGTTCCCTCAGAGTAGCCGCCTGGCCCTGCCCAGAGCCACCCAGCGCGTCAGGTCAGCTGATCAGGCCGGTGCGGTAGGCGATGGCGACCGCGTGAGCACGGTCCGAGGCGTCCAGCTTGCGGAAGAGTCGTCGGGCGTGGGTCTTGATCGTGTCCTCGGTGAGGTACAGCTCGGCGCCGATCTCGGCGTTGCTGTGCCCCTGGCTCATCCCGCGCAGCACCTCGAGCTCGCGGGCGGTGAGGGTCGCCGTCACCCCGGGGCGCCCGGCCCCGCCCGATCGCGGCATCGCCTCACCGATGAAGGGCGCGAGCGCGACGGCCAGCTCCTCGCGGGTGGAGTCCTTCATGACATAGCCCTTGGCGCCGTAGGCCAGGGCCCGCGCCACACCGTCGATGTCCTCGGCCAGCGTCATCATCATGATCTGCGCGCTGGGGCGCAGGGCGAGCAGCCGCTTGACGGCGTCCAGTCCCCCCATGCCGGGCATGCGCAGGTCCGTGAGCGTCAGCGCCGGCTGCTCCGTGGCGTACTTGGCCAAGAGCTCCTCGCCGGAGGAGGCACCGCAGACCCGGGTCACGCCGGGCAGCGAGCCGATCCGGCGCATCATCACCTCGCGGGTGAGTGGCGCGTCGTCGCACACCATCACGGTCGTCATCCCTGCCTCCGGTCGGGTCAAGTCAATTACCAAGAGTTATCTTGGCTCACAAAAGCGTCCAGGTGCAGGTAAATCACCGAACCGGTCGCAACGTCCCCCCAGAGAACCGACACTACCCATGCAGCCCAGAAGCGTGACCGCGAGCGACTGCCCGTCCCCCGCATGCGTGCCGCCGATGTCGGTGCGCACACCGGCCATCACGCTCAGCAAGGTCACCCCGACGGGGCGCAGCACTTGCCCTCGACCGCCCGCACGACGTCGGCCATGGTGGCCTCCTGCCCCGGCCAGTGCAGCCAGCCCTCGCCCCAGTAGACCTGGTCGCCCGACCGCGCGGACTGCCGCAGCCGGCCGGCCACCTGGGCGGCGACCGCACCCTCCCCGACGTAGACGACCAGCACCCCCTCGATCCCCTCACCCAGGACGCGGGCGGCCCTGCTGGCCGACCCCTCCAGCGAGAGGTCGCTCACGGCGATGGACCGCTCGGCCAGGGCGGCGCGCAGCAGGAGGCGGGCGGCGGGGTCGTCGAGGCCGGGCAGGGACACGACGTGCACCGGGCGGAGGTTGCGAGGGCTGCGTCGGAGCCGTATGTCGCCGACCGCCCCCGCCGTGGCGGAGGCCAGCATGGCGTCCGCACGCCCCTGGGCGACCGGCGCCAGCATCCAGGCCGCGTTGCGCGCGGGCAGCACCCGCTCGTCCCACGTGCGGGCGGCCCCGAGGTCGCGTTGCGCGAGGCGCAGGAGCGCCGTGCTGCCCTGCGCGTCGCCGTTGCCCAAGGTCCCCAGCAGGGTCATGACGGGAGCCGCCACCTCGCCCACCTGGGCGCCGCGGCCGAGGTAGCCGCCCCGCAGCGCGGTCGCGTCGCTGCGCCCGGAGACCAGGGACACCTCCCCCTCCCCGGGGTGCGTGGGGTTCGAGCTGGCGGCCAGCTCCTCCGTCGTGGCGTCCAGGGCGCGACGGGCGGCGTCCCGCGAGGTCAGGCCGGACTGGGTCAGGGCGCGCATGAAGCGCAGGCGCGCCACGTCGGTCTCGGAGTAGCGACGGTGCAGACCCGACCGGTGACCGGACGGCTCGAGGCCGTAGCGCCGGGCCCAGGTGCGCAGGGTGGACGGGGCCACCCCGACCATCTCGGCCACCACGGCCACCGTCAGGCTCTCGAACCCGCTGGGACGCCGAGGTGCGCCGGTGCTAGCAGCCATGTCCATGTACCCATCCTCGTCGCCGAACGGGGCCGTCCGATCCGCCGTCACGCTGACCGACCCCTGTCGACCTGTCAACCAGGTGCAACGATCCCCAGGGTCGCCCCCGACCGCGGGCGGCCACCGGCTGGTCACCTCGACTCCACCCGACCGGCACGAAATTGACACTGCGTTGCCACGATTTCACATTGTGTGTCGAATATTTATCCGGTCGGGCCCACCGGATGCCCAAGGGGCGAGAAGGCGACGTGGATTACGCCTGCCGCATCTTGCCGCAGGCGCATTCACGCAGGTACGGTCTGTCGCAGCAGCACGCCCCCGCCACCACGCGACGTCGCTGGCTAGGGCTCATGGGTCACCTCAGGTTACTCGTGAGTATGTCATACGTTTGATCATTATGCGAAGTGCTTGCATCGTGTGACTTGCGTGACATCCTCGGTCATCGTCGCCGCATCTCTGCACAGGAGCACACCATGGCCGAGATCAGCCGCCTCCCGGGACCCGTCGCCGATCAGTGGGACTGGCAGCTGCAGGGATCATGCCGCCGGGAGAACCCCGACGTGTTCTTCCACCCCGAGGGCGAGCGTGGCCCCGCCCGGCGCAACCGGGACGGCGCGGCCAAGGCGGTCTGCATCGCCTGCCCCGTCCTGGGCCAGTGTCGCGAGCACGCCCTGCGGGTGCGCGAGCCCTACGGCGTCTGGGGCGGCATGACCGAGGACGAGCGCGAGTCGCACTACGCCGCCAGCACCGCGATCGCGATCGCCTGACCCCCCTCACCACGCGCGAAGGCCGCCCACCCCGATCGGGGCGGGCGGCCTTCGCGGCATACGGCCTGGCGTGAGGTCAGGTCGCGTCGGGTCAGGTCAGTGACCGTGCCCGTGGCCGTGACCACCGGCGGGAGCGGCAGGCTCCTCCTCGGGCTTCTCGACCACGAGGGTGTCGGTCGTCAGGACCATCGAGGCGATGGACGCGGCGTTGCGCAGGGCGGAACGCGTGACCTTGACCGGGTCGATGACGCCGGCCTTGACCAGGTCGACGTACTCCCCCGTCGCGGCGTCGAGCCCGTTGCCCGGCTCCAGCTCGGCGACCTTGGAGACGGCGACGTAGCCCTCGAGCCCGGCGTTCTCGGCGATCCAGCGCAGCGGCTCGGCCGCGGCCTTGCGCACGATGTTGGCGCCGGTCAGCTCGTCGCCCTCCAGGTGGAGGTCGTCGAGAGCGCGGACCGCGTGGACGAGGGCGGAGCCGCCACCGGCGACGATGCCCTCCTCGATCGCGGCGCGCGTCGCGGAGATCGCGTCCTCGATGCGGTGCTTCTTCTCCTTGAGCTCGACCTCGGTGTGGGCACCCACCTTGATGACGCAGACGCCACCGGCGAGCTTGGCGAGACGCTCCTGGAGCTTCTCGCGGTCCCAGTCGGAGTCGGTGCGCTCGATCTCGGCCTTGATCTCGGAGACGCGGCCGTCGACCGCGCCGGCGTCGCCGGCGCCGTCGATGATCGTGGTGTCGTCCTTGGAGACGACCACGCGGCGGGCCTGGCCGAGGACCTCGAGGCCGACCTGGTCGAGCTTGAGGCCGACCTCCTCGGCGACGACCTGGCCACCGGTGAGGACGGCGATGTCGGCGAGCATGGCCTTGCGGCGGTCGCCGAAGCCCGGCGCCTTGACGGCCACGACGTTGAAGGTGCCGCGGATCTTGTTGACCACCAGGGTGGACAGCGCCTCGCCGTCGACGTCCTCGGCGATGATCAGCAGCGGCTTGCCGGCCTGCACGACCTTCTCGAGGAGCGGCAGGACGTCGGCGATGGCCGAGATCTTGCCCTGGTTGACGAGCACGTAGGCGTCCTCGAGGACGGCCTCCATGCGCTCCGGGTCGGAGACGAAGTAGGGGGAGATGTAGCCCTTGTCGAACTGCATGCCCTCGGTGAACTCCAGCTCGGTGCTAGCGGTGGAGGACTCCTCGACGGTGATGACGCCGTCCTTGCCGACCTTGTCGAAGGCCTCGGCGATCTGCGTGCCGACCTCCTCGTTCTGCGCGGAGAGCGAGGCGACCGCGGCGATCTCGGACTTGCCGGAGACCTCGCGGGCGTTGGCGAGCAGGCGCTCGGACACGGCGTCGACGGCCTGGTCCATGCCGCGCTTGACACCGGCCGGGGCGGCCCCGGCGGCGACGTTGCGCAGGCCCTCCTTGACCATGGCCTGCGCGAGGACGGTCGCGGTGGTGGTGCCGTCACCGGCGATGTCGTTGGTCTTGGTGGCGACCTCCTTGGCGAGCTGCGCGCCGAGGTTCTCGTAGGGGTCGTCCAGCTCGACCTCACGGGCGATGGTCACGCCGTCGTTGGTGATGGTGGGGGCGCCCCACTTCTTGTCGATCACGACGTTGCGGCCCTTGGGGCCGAGCGTGACCTTCACCGCGTTGGCGAGGGCGTCGACACCGCGCTCCAGGGACTTGCGCGCGTCGTCGTTGAACTCAAGCGTCTTGGCCATGAGCTTCCTTGTCTGTCTAGAGGTATGACGAGAGCCCCGCCCCCAGCCGCGAAGGCTCGGGCCGGGGCTCCCAGAGAAATCGGTGCTGCGTCAGCCGACGATCGCGAGGACGTCGCGGGCGCTCAGGATCAGGAGCTCCTCGCCGCCGTACTTGACCTCGGTGCCGCCGTACTTGGAGTAGATGACCTTGTCGCCGACGGCGACGTCGACGGGGACGCGGTTGCCCTTGTCGTCGATGCGACCGGGACCCACGGCGAGGACCTCGCCCTCCTGGGGCTTCTCCTTGGCCGTGTCCGGGATGACGAGACCGGACGCCGTGGTCTGCTCGGCCTCGACGGCCTTGACGACGATGCGGTCCTCGAGCGGCTTGATGGAAACCGACACTGTGGTGACCTCCCCTTCGGGAATGTCGAGAGTGGACAGATGATGGACTCCGGCGCGTGGTGGTGCGTCCGGGTCGCCGTCGCGGGGGTCGACCCTTAGCACTTGCCTGCCGAGAGTGCTAACCCACAATCTAGGAAGCCGCTGGCACTCGGTCAAGTCGAGTGCCAGCGCGGCGCGGACCTACCCCCGGCGGTCACGTCGACCGGCCGTCGTTCCCCAGGCGGCTGTGACCGAGGCCGGTCGATCTGGCGGTGGGAGAGGATGGCGCCATGGATCTCGCCACCACCCGTGCGCTCACCTCCCCCGAGGGGCTCGCCCTCCTCCGGGGACTGCCGGTGTATGACGAGGCCCGCTCGCTCGCCACGTCCTCCGCCCTGCGCCGCGAGGGGCACTCCCCCGAGCTCGTCGCGGCGGTGCTCACCCAGAGCCGGCTGCGCCAGCGCGGCCGCGCCAAGCTGGGAGACGCCGTCGACCGGCTCCTGCTCACCCCCGACGGCCTGGAGCAGGCGACCCGCCCCGTCGTGGCGCAGCAGCACGCCGAGCGCCTGGCGGCGGCCGGGGTCCGCACCGTCCACGACCTGGGGTGCGGCCTCGGTCTGGACGCCGCCGCCATGGCGCACGCCGGGCTCGAGGTCCTCGCCGTGGACGCCGACCCCGTCACCGCCGAGCTCGCCGCGCACAACCTCGCCGGCGTGGTCAGGCCCCCGGCCGCCCCTGCCCCGCAGGTGCGGTGCGCCCGCGCGGAGGAGGTGGCCGACTCCCTGGTCGGCGCGGACCGGCATACGGCCGTCTGGCTCGACCCGGCCCGGCGCACCCCCGGGGTCGCCGACGCGACCGGACGCACCCGCAGGACCTTCCGCCTGGACGACCTGGCCCCGTCGTGGGAGCTCGTGCAGGACCTCGCCGGCCGGGTCGAGGCAGCCGGGGCCAAGCTGTCACCCGCGTTCCCGCACGCGGCCCGCCCCGACGGGACCGAGGCGCAGTGGGTCTCGTGGCGCGGCGAGGTCGTGGAGTGCGTCCTGTGGTGGGGCTCGGCGGTCCGGTCCGCCGGACGCTCCGCGCTGGTCCTCGACGGCGACACGGAGACGCCGTGGTCCGCGCACCTGGTCACCGAGGCCGACGTGCCCACGGACCGCCCCGCGCCGGGGAGCGACCGGGGCGACCTGCTGCACGAGCCCGACCGGGCCGTGATCCGCGCCGGGCTGGTGGGCGCCCTCGAGGCCCTCACGGGTGGGGCCGAGCTGGACGGCGGCGTGGGCTACGTGCGGTCGGCGGACCGGGGACCGGTGGCGGTGCCGTGGGCCCGGGCCTACCGCATCCTCGACGAGATCCCGTTGCAGGACAAGGCGATCCGCGCGTGGTGCCGCGAGCGCTCGATCGGTGACCTGACGCTCAAGAAGCGCGGGGTGGACCTCGACCCGGATCGCCTGCGGCGCTCCCTCAAGCTCAAGGGCACCGGTCGCGCCATCCTGGTCCTCACCCGCGAGGCGGGCCGGCAGGTCGCCCTGCACGTCGTCCCGATCGACGCCGGCTGAGGCTGCACGGCCGTCCGGCCCTGGGCGGCGGTGCTGGGCGGTGCTGGGCGGTGCTGGGCTCGACCGCTCAGAGCAGCGCGTCGCGCTGGGCGCCCCGGTGCCGCACCGCGTCGGCGCCCGCCCGCAGCGCGCCGGCCACCGCCTCCTCGTGCGTCGCCCCCAGGGCCAGGTGCGCGGCCAGCGCCCCGCAGAACGCGTCCCCCGCGCCGGTCGTGTCCACCACGTCCTCCGGCGGGACCGGTGTGGCGGGGTGCTCGACGCCCATCCAGGACGCCCCGGCCGCGCCGAAGGTCACGAGCAGCGACGCTGGGAAGGCCCCGTCGTCGGCCAGCTCCAGCGCCTCGTGCTCGTTGACGACCAGCGGGTCCGCCACCTCCACGACGTCCACCGGCAGGTGGTGGTAGGGCGCGGCGTTGACCACCACCCGGATGTCCCTGGTCGAGACCCGCTGCACCGCCGCCGCCACCGTCTCGATCGGCACCTCGAGGCTCACCAGCAGCACGTCGCCCGCCGCCATCGTGTCGAGCACCCCCATGTGGTGCGGCAGCAGCTCGGCGTTGGCGCCGGGGCTGACGACGATGACGTTCTCTCCCTCGAGGTCCACGGTGATGAACGCGTGACCGGTCGGCTCTCCCTCCACGACGCGGACGTGGGAGACGTCGATCATCCTGTCCTGCAGTCGATCTCGGTATGCCGCGCCCGCCTCGTCCCCACCGATGGCCGCGACCATGACGACCTCCGCACCCGTCGCCGCCGCCGCGATCGCCTGGTTGCCGCCCTTGCCGCCAGCCGTGCGCCGGGTCGACCCGCCGACGATCGTCTCGCCGGGCCGGGGCAGGCGGTGCACGGTGGTGGTGAGGTCGACGTTGAGGGACCCGAGGACGTAGACGCGGCTCATGCGCCCCATCCTGCCGCCACCCAAGCACGCCGCGCGTGCCAGCCCCTCCCCGGGTACCGTCGGACCTGATGCCCCCGCACGTCACCCGCACCCCCGCCCTCCTCCTGGCCGCTGCCCTCACCGTCACGGCCGGCTGCGCCACCCCACCCACCGCGCAGGGTCCGACCGGCGCGTCCACGGACGGCGCCGGAGCCGGTCCCGGGCGATCCAGCACCCCGACCGCCACCGGCTCGACCCGCGGGGGTGACGTTCCTTCGTTCGACGTCACCGGCCTGCCGCGTCGCGCGGCCTCCTCGTCGGGCTCCGCGACCACCGCACCTGGCGCCCCGGCAGCATCGGCGCCGGCCCCGGCCGCGGGCGGTTCCCGGCATACGGCCCAGGCCTCCTGCGCCGCCGGCATCGTCGACGGGCTCACCCCGGGGCAGCGGGTGGGGCAGCTCGTCATGGTCGGGGTCACCCGGGGGCGCGAGGACGACGCCCGCCGCGTGATCGCGGGGCAGGCGATCGGCAACGCCTTCTTCATCGGCGGGTGGCGGGACCGTGGCCAGGTCGCCGAGGTGAGCCGTCGCCTCCAGGCGGCGGCGGACCGGGCCGGCCACGAGCTCGACCTGCTCGTCGCCGCCGACCAGGAGGGTGGTCAGGTCCAGCAGCTCAAGGGCTCCGGCTTCCGACGCCTGCCGTCCGCGGTGGAGCAGGCCGCGCTGCCGCCGGACGACCTGCGCGCTCTGGCCACCGACGCCGGGCGCGAGCTGCGCGCCGCCGGCGTCAACCTCAACCTGGCCCCCGTCGCGGACACCGTCTCGCCGGAGCTCGGCCGCGCCAACGCGCCCATCGGCGGCCTGTCGAGGCAGTACGCCACCGAGCCCGGGGCCGTGTCGCCCCCGGTGGCGGCCGTGATCGCGGGACTGCACGCCGCCGGCGTCGGCGCCACGCTCAAGCACTTCCCGGGGCTCGGGCGGGTCCGCGCCAACACCGACCACTCGGCCACCGGAATCGACGACACCCAGACGACGGCGGACGACGGCTACCTGCAGCCGTTCGCCGACGGGATCGCCGCCGGGGCGGACGTCGTGATGATGTCGACCGCGCGCTACCGCAGGATCGACCCGACCACCCAGGCGGCCTTCTCCCGCCCCGTGGTGACCGGGGTGCTGCGCGAGCGGCTGGGCTACGACGGGGTGGTGGCGACCGACGACCTCGGTGGCGCGGAGGCCATCCAGCACATCCCGACCGGCGAGCGGGCGGTGCGCTTCGTCCGCGCGGGCGGCGACGTCGCGGTCACCGGGATCGCCCTGGACGGGCGCGTCATGTCGCGCGCGCTGCTGGCGGAGAGTCGGCGGGACCCGGCCTTCGCGGCGCTCGTGCACCGTGCGGCCGAGCGGGTCGTGGAGCTCAAGGTGCAGCGCGGCCTCGCCCGCTGCGAGTAGGTGCGACGACGCCGAGAACGCCGCCGACGACGCCGACGCCGACCCGGTCAGCCTGACGCAGTCAGACTGACGCGGTCAGCCAGACGCGATCTGGCCGAGACGGTCAGGCCGAGACGACCGTCACCGGCATCGACGAGTCGGCCGGCAGGCCCAGCTCGGACGGCTCCCGACCGCGCATCACCATCTGCGCGCCGAGGGCCGCGACCATGGCGCCGTTGTCCGTGCACAGCCCCGGCCTCGGCACGCGCAGCGTCACCCCGGCGGCGTCGCACCGCTCCTGGGCGAGGGCCCGCAGCCGGGAGTTGGCCGCCACGCCGCCGCCCACGACGAGGTCGTCGACGCCGTTGTCGTGGCAGGCGAGCAGCGCCTTGCGCGTCAGCACGTCGACCACGGCCTCCTGAAAGCTTGCGGCCACGTCCGCGACGGGCACGTGCTCCCCCGCGTCCTGCTTGGCCCGCACCCAGCGGGAGACGGCGGTCTTGAGCCCCGAGAAGGAGTAGTCGAAGCGGTGCCGCTCCATGTCCTTGCCGGCGGTCAGGCCGCGCGGGAAGTCGATGACCACCTGGCCCTCGCGGGCGGCACGGTCGATGTGCGGCCCGCCGGGGAAGCCGAGCCCGAGCACGCGCGCGACCTTGTCGAAGGCCTCGCCCGCCGCGTCGTCGATGGTCTGCCCCAGGTGACGGACGTCGTGGGTGATGTCGGGGACGAGCAGCAGGTTGGAGTGCCCGCCGGACACGAGCAGCGCCAGGGTCGGCTCGGGCAGGGGACCGTGCTGCAGGGTGTCGACGGCCACGTGCGACGCGAGGTGGTTGACGCCGTAGAGCGGCTTCCCGAGCGCCACGGCGAGCGACTTGGCCGCGGCCACGCCCACCAGCAGCGCACCGGCCAGGCCCGGTCCGGACGTCACGGCGATGGCGTCGAGGTCGGCCAGGCGCACCCCGGCCTCGCGGCAGGCGCGCTCGATGGTGGGGACCATGGCCTCGAGGTGGGCCCGGGACGCGACCTCGGGCACCACGCCGCCGAAGCGGGCGTGCTCGTCGACGCTGCTCGCGATCGCGTCGACGAGCAGCGTGCCGCCGCGCACGATCCCGACGCCGGTCTCGTCGCACGAGGTCTCGATGCCGAGGACGAGTGGCTCGTCGGTGCGGGTCATGCGGGCTCTCCCTGGGTGGCGGGGTGATCAGGTCGTGTGCCGGGAAGGTGCCGCCGCATCACGAGGGCGTCCACCCCTCCGGGCTGGTAGTAGCGCCGCCGCACGCTGATGGTCTCGAACCCGTTGCGGTCGTAGAGCGCTCGGGCAGCGGTGTTGTCGGCGCGAACCTCCAGCAGGAGCGCCTCGGCGCCTCGTGCGTGGGCCCGGTCGACGAGCTCGTCGAGCATCCGCCGGCCCAGGCCGAGGCCGCGGGCGTCGGGCGTCACGGCGACCGTCATGACGTCCGCCACGTCACCGGCGGCGTCGATCCCGGCATACGCGAGGACACCCCCACGAGAGGGGTCGTCCCAGACGACGTAGTCGCGCCGGGGGCGCTCGGCGAGCTCGGCCCACCAGGTCTGCTCGGTCCACGCGTCGTCGGCGAAGGCCTCGCGCTCCAGCGCGGCGAGGCGGGGGATGTCGGTCCAGCGCAGCTCGCGCAGCATCAGACCACCGTGACGGGGGCGACGGAGGGGACGGCGTCGGGGCGCCGGAGATAGAGCGGGGTGGTGTCGGCGAGGGACTCGCCTCGGGCGAGCCGCTGCACGGCCAGGTCGGCGAGCCACCCGGCGGAGACGTCGAGGGGCGAGCCGTCGGCCGCGGGCCCCAGCAGGTCGGGATAGAGGGCCGGACCCCGTCCGACGACGGGCCGGCCGTCGAGCAGCGGGGCGAGGTCGGCGGGGCGAGACACGTCCGGCGCGGTCTCGGCCACGGGCAGGCCCTCCTCGATGCGGTAGCCGGCCCAGTAGACCTCCTTGCGGCGGGCGTCGGTGGCCACGACGAACCGCTCCGCGCCGGCGAGCGCCCCGCGCCCCGCCTCGTGGGCCAGGGCGTCCAGGGAGCACAGGCCGTGGACCGGGACGGCCCGGGCGAGGGCGAAGGTCCGCGCGGTCACGATCCCGACGCGCAGCCCGGTGAAGGGGCCGGGTCCGGTGCCGGTCACGACCGCGTCGACGTCGGCTGCGGCGATGCCGGCCTGCCGCAGGACCTCCACGATCCCGGGGGCCACGAGCTCCCCGTGCGCCCGCGCGTCGAGGACGCTGCTCTCGGCGACCACGCGGGTGCCGTCGTGCAGCGCCACGGTGATGGCGGTGGTGGAGGTGTCGATGGCGAGCAGCACGCCCGCCAGTCTATCGCCGCGCCGGCGGGTCAGCCGGCGTCGTTGGTGACCCGGGCCGCGGCCACGGGCAGGGCGCGACCGAGGACCGGGGCGAGGGCCACCCCGGCCAGCGCGACCACCGTGAGCGCCACCCACACCGGCAGCGGCCCCCGGGCGAGGAGCCAGGAGAAACCCACCGGCCCGATGATGGACGCGACGTTCCAGGACAGCTGGTAGGCGGCGAGGTAGCGCCCCCGCAGGTGCACGGGGCGGCTGTCGACCGCGACGGTCGTGAGGACCGGGCCGCCGAGCAGCTCCCCGACGGTGTAGACGGCGGCCGCGACGAGCACCCCCGTCACCGCGACGGCGACCGGCAGCATCCCGGCCGCGGCCATCAGCACGAATCCCGCTGCGAACGCGAGGTTCCCGGCGGCGACGACCCGGTGCCGACGGTGCCCGGTCATGGACCGCACGGCCAGCCCCTGCCCGAACCCGACCATGACGGTGTTGAGCGTGAAGATCGCGCCGGTCACCCAGCCGGGCAGGTCGAGGATCTCGACGGCGTAGACGGGCATGGCGTAGTTGAGCGCCAGGCACGCGAGCGCGTGGCCGGTGTTGGCGACGATGAGGGCGTGGAAGGGCTTGTCGCGCAGCACGATCGACAGCCCGGCCAGGGCGCCCGACCGCTCGCCCGCCGCGTGCGCATCGGCGTCCTCGGCCGGCTGCGCACCGCCCGGACCCCGGTCGTGGGCCGGGACGGCGAGGAGCAGGACGAGCGCGAGCAGGTATGACGCCGCGTCGGCCGCCACCATCGCGCGGAACGCGGCCGGGGTGCCGACGGAGATCGCGACGCCCGCCACCAGGCCCCCGATCGCGAAGCCGACGTTGCGCAACGCGCCGAGGAAGCCGTACCACAGCTCCCGCTCCCCGGGACGGGTGATGGCGGCGACCATCGGGGAGTAGGACGCCCAGAAGGCCGCCTGCCCCGTGGCGACGAGCGTGGTCACCAGCTGCACCCCGAGGTAGCCGTCGACGGTCAGGTAGGCGAGATAGCCCACCGCCTGGATCGCGTTGGCGGCCAGCAGGATCCGCTTGGCGCCGAAGCGGTCCACCAGGTGCCCGACGAGCAGGACCACGGGCAGCGCGAATGCGGCGGCGACCGACAGCGCGAGCCCGACCTGCTCGAGCGGGACGTCCGTGGTGCGCAGGAAGTAGAGGACGGTGATGGGCATGAAGACGCCGCTGCCGATCGCGTCCACGCCGATGGCGACGACGAACCGACGGTGGTCGCCGACCGGGGGAAAGCCGAGGCGGCTGAGCATGGTGTCAGCCTGCTACATCAAGCACGCTTGACCTCAACGGATCTCGATGACGAGCCGAGCCGGGTTGCCGCGCCTGATGATTCGCTCGACGAGCATGAAGACCTTGAACTCCAGGCCGTACTTCGCTGTCATGGTGCTCATGACGCGCTGGACGGTCCAGGGGTCGTCGTGGACGGTCGCGCGGGCCTCGACGGTGGGGGCGTCCGGGGCCACCCGACCACGCCGGTCGCACGGACGCAGGGTCACCCGGTCGTCGCGGCGCAGGCGGCGCAGCTTGCCGGTGCCCTCCGGGGTGATGACCACGAGGGCGTCGCCGTCGCGGGCCACCCACACGGGGGTCGCCACGCCCTCCCCGTTGCGGCGAAAGGTCGTGAGGGACACGAAGCGCTCGTGGCCGAGGGCGGTGAGGGTCGTCATACGGCTCAGGCTAGGTCCCGGACCGCCCCGAGGGCGTCCGGACCGGTCCACCGACGGCCGTGGCCGGTGAGCCGGGCGGTGCGGGTGGTCTCGCCGGTGAGCTCCAGCTCGAGGTAGTCCTCGGACAGCAGCTCAGCGACCCCGTGGCCCCACTCGACCACCGTGACCGACTCGTCCACGGTGGCGTCCAGGTCGAGGTCGTCGAAGTCCAGCGCCCCTAAGAGGCGGTAGGCGTCGACGTGCACCAGCCGCGGACCCCCGACGAGGGAGGGGTGCACGCGCGCGATGACGAAGGTCGGGGAGGTGATCGGCCCCCGCACCCCGAGCCCCTCGGCCAGCCCCTGCGTGAGGGTGGTCTTGCCCGCGCCCAGGTCGCCGGTCAGCAGGAGCAGGTCGCCGGCGTGCAGGACCGTGGCGAGCCTGCGGCCGAGGTCCTGCGTGGCCTCGGCGGTGGGCAGCGAGATCGCGTGCGGCACGGCGTCGTCAGGACTCACGGCGGTCCTTCCCGGAGCGGGCGGAGGTGATGGGGGTGGTGACGGACCGGACCTTGCGCGCCTGGCGCCCGACCTCCTCGGTCGCGCGGGCCACCTGCTCGCGGCGCCGGGCCTGCTGCTCACGACGTCGGACCTGCTGCTCGCGCCGGAGCGTGGCGCGGCTGTGCCCGAGGTCGGTGACCTCGCGCCGCCGGCCCCGTGGCGTCCCGTCGGCATGGCGTTCGGCGCGGTCCAGCATCTCGAGGATCTGGTCGGTGACGAGCTCGGGGTACTCCAGCATGATCAGGTGCCCCGCGTCGGTCACCACGACGTGCTCGGCGCCCGGCAGCAGCCGCACGATCTCCTCGCTGTGGCGCGGCGGGGTCATCAGGTCGTCCGCACCGTTGATGACCAGGGCCTCGATGCCCGCGAAGGTCGCCAGCGCCTGGCGCTCGTCGTGCTCGGACAGGGTGCGCAGGAAGCCGTGCATCACCTCGATCGGCGTCGACATGATGATGTCGGCGGCGTAGCGCAGCAGGCTCGGCGGCACGGGCGAGTGGAAGGAGTAGCGGTAGGTGAAGAAGTCCTCGGCCTGTCGCGCGAGGCGGCGGGCCTGCTCGACGGCCTCCTGGCGGCCGGTCAGCGGGGCGAGGGCGAACGGACCGACGCGCTGGGCCGCGCGACCGAGCAGGTCGCCGAGCTGCACCCGCAGCTCCCCCTCCCCGCCGGAGCTGGTGGCGACGAACGCCACCGCGACGCACCGCTCGCGGACCAGGGTCGGATAGAGCCGGGCCAGCCCCATCTGCGTCATGCCGCCCATCGAGTGCCCGACGAGCGCGAACGTCCCCTCGGGGCAGGTGGCGTCGATGACGGACTTGAGGTCCCGGCCGAGCGTCTCGATGCGGTAGGAGTCGCGGGCCCCCGGGCCGGACCGCCCGTGGCCGCGCTGGTCCCACAGCACCACGCGATAGCCGGCCGCCACCAGCCGGCGCCGCACGAAGATCCAGGCCTTGGTCGACAGGGTGTAGCCGTGCGAGATGACGATGCTTGGTCGCCCGATCGCCGTGTCGCCTGCCGGCTCGTCCGGCTCGTCCGGCTCGTCCACCTCGACGTGCAGCACGGTGCCGTCCTCGGCGACGACGACGGTCTCGTGGGTCGGGACGTGCTCGTAGGTCTCGTCCGTCTCGGGGGCGGTCGCGTGCGCGCGCGAGAGCACGCCCGCGAGGGCTCCGGCGGCGACGGCGCCGAGGCCGAGGCCCAGCCCGGTCAGCCGCCCCATGGGGGTCACGCCAGGTGCCACGCGGGCTCACCTCCGACATACCGGCGCGGCACGCGGTCGCCGACGCGGGTGATGAGCTCGTAGGAGATCGTGCCGATCGCCTCGGCCCAGTCCTGGGCGGTGGGCTCGCCCTGGGTCCCCGGGCCGAAGAGGACGCACGGGTCGCCCTCGCGGGCGCCCGAGCCGGGACCGAGGTCGACGACCAGCTGGTCCATGCAGACCCGACCGGCGACCGTATGCCGGGAGCTGGCCACCCACAGCGGACCGACGCCGCTGCCGGCCCGGGGCACGCCGTCGGCGTAGCCCACGGGCACGATCCCGACCCGCGTGGCCCGCTCGGTGCGATAGGTGTGGCCGTAGGAGATGCCCTGGCCCGCGGGGACGTCCTTGACCTGCGCCAGCGGGGCGGACCAGGTCATGGCGGGGGTCAGGCCGTCGTGCTCGTGGTCGCCCAGCGACGGCACCGGCGACAGGCCGTAGACCGCGAGCCCGGGGCGCACGAGGTCGTAGGCGAGGGACGGGTTGGTCAGCGTGGCGGCGGAGTTGGCGAGGTGGCGCACCTCGAGCCGGCAGCCGGCGGCCTCCGCCTCGGCCACCGCCGCGTCGAACCGCGCGACCTGGGCCCGCACCTCGGGGTGGTCGGGCGCGTCGGCATACGCGAAGTGCTGCATCATCCCGACGACCCGCACGCTTCCCTCGGCCTCGAGGGCCCGGGTGCGGTCGAGCAGGGAGGTCAGGGCGGGGCCGTGCAGCACCCCGTTGCGCCCCAGGCCGGTGTCGACCTTGACGTGGACGCGGGCGGCGCGGCCGACGGCGCGCGCCGCCTCGGCGACGGCCTCGAGCCCCCAGGGCGCGGACACGGCGAGGTCGACGTCCTCGCGCACCGCGGCGGCGAAGTCGGCCCCGGGCGCGTGCAGCCAGGACAGGACGGGGCAGGTCAGCCCGGCCGCGCGCAGCTCGAGCGCCTCGGACAGCTGGGCGACCCCCAGCCAGGTCGCGCCGCCGCGCAGGGCCGCGAGGGCGGACGGCACGAGACCGTGGCCGTAGCCACCGGCCTTGACCACCGCCATGACCCCGGCGGACCCGGCGAGCTCGTCGAGCCGGCGGACGTTGTCGCTGATGGCCGCCAGGTCGATCCGCAGCTCACCGGCGAAGCTCTGCCCGGTCACCGCTCACCCCACCTCCGAGGCGCGGGCGAGGAGCCGCGCGACGGTGGCCGGCACCTGCTGGGCGATCTCGAGCGCGCGGACCGGGCCGCCAGGGTTGGCGTCGTGGGCCGCCACCCCGTGCACGAGGGCGGCGAGGGACCCGGCGTCGACGGGGTCCAGCCCGGCCGCGAGCAGGGTGCCGGCGAGCCCCGCAAGGACGTCGCCCGACCCCGCCGTGCCCGCCCACGCGGGGGCGTCGGCCTGCGCCCGGACGGCGAGGCCGGAGGCGGGGGGCGCGACGACATACGTGGTGGATCCCTTGAGCAGCACCGTCGCTCGCAGCAGCTCGGCGGCGCGGCGGGCCCAGCGCAGCGGCTCGGCGACGACCCCGGCCCGGTCGAGCTCGGACGCGTCGGGGTCGAGACGGGCGAGCAGGCGGGCCAGCTCGACGGCGTGCGGCGTCAGCAGGGTGCGGGCGCCGGCCTGGGTGCGGGGGCCGTCGAGCAGGTCCAGCCCGCCGGCGTCGACGAGGCAGGGCAGCTCGCTGTCGAGGGCGCGGTGGGCGGCCTCGACCTGCGCCAGACCCAGCTGGTCCCAGGAGTGCGGGTGCGCGTCGAGACCGGGCCCGACGACCCAGGCCTGCACGCGGCCGGGCCCGTGCACGGCCTCGGGGACCTCGGCGCGGACGAGCTGCGTGGGACCGGGCGGACCGACGTAGCGCACCATCCCCGCCCCCGCGCAGACCGCGGCCGTGACGCTGAGCAGCGGTGCGCCGGTGTAGACCTCGCCGCCGGCCACGACGCCGACCACCCCGCGGGAGTACTTGTCGTCCTCGGGACCCGGCGTGGGCCACAGCGCGGCCACGTCGTCGTGGTCGAGCCGCTCCGCCGCGGGGAGCGTGTCGAGGTCGAGGCCGATGTCGACCACCGTGAGCATGCCGCAACGGCCGGCCGTGCCGAGCACGTGGACGGGCTTGGCGCACCCGAAGGTCACCGTCTCGTCGGCGAACACCCCTGTGCCGCCGACCAGCTCGCCCATGGGGTCGGTGCCGGAGGGCACGTCCACCGCGATGACGTGGGCGTCGTCACCGACGGCGTCGAGCAGCTCGGTGACCAGGTCGGGCAGCCCGGGCCGCCCGCCGATGCCGAGGACGCCATCGAGGACCACGTCGGCGACGCCCAGTGCCTCGACCGCCTTGGCCCGGCCCTTGGGCTCGGCCTGGGGCTCGGCCTTGCGCCGCCCCCTGCTCCCCTGGCCCGTGGCGTCGAGGATCTCGACCTTGGCCCGGCGCGCGGCGCGCAGACCCTCCTCGTGCGGCGTCTCGGTGGTGAGGACGGCGACCAGGTCGAGCGGCTCCCCCACCAGGTCCGCGAGGTGCGCGAGAGCCCACAGGGCGTCCCCGCCGTTGTTGCCGCCGCCGACGAGCGCGACCACGAGCGGCTGCGTGCTGGTGTCGTCCGGGAGGCGCGCGGCGACGACCTGGGCCAGACCGGTGGCGGCCCGCTGCATCAGCTCGCCGTCGGGGAGCTGCGCCATGGCACGCTCCTCGGCAGCGCGGACGTCGTCGACCGACCAGGCGTGGATCATCTCGGGCCTCCTTGCGATCGCCGGAGCGGGACCGGCCGGGGTGTCACCTCTCGGCGATGACGAACGCCGAGGCCACGCCCGCGTCGTGGGACAGGGACAGGTGCAGCCTAGTCACGCCGAGGTCGTCCATCCGGTCCTGCACGCTGGCGCGTACCTGCCAGTAGGGTCGGCCGTGCTCGCCCCGCACGACCGTCGCGTCCTGCCAGCTGAGCGAGCCGGGCGATCCGAGCGCCTTGGCCAGTGCCTCCTTGGCGGCGAAGCGGGCGGCGGTCGACTCGGTGCGCAGTCCGCGCTCCTCGGGCGTGAACAACCGCTCGAGCAGGCCGGGAGCCCGCTCGAGGGTGCGCGCGAAGCGCTCGACGTCGACGACGTCGATCCCCACGCCCAGGATCATGGACGACCTGCTCGTATGCCGACGCCCGCCGTCACTCGACGGTGACGGACTTGGCGAGGTTGCGCGGCTGGTCGACGTCCAGCCCCTTGGCGGTGGCGAGCTCGCAGGCAAAGACCTGCAGCGGGATGATCGACAGCAGCGGCATCATCATGACGCTGGTGCGGGGCACCTCGATGACCTCGTCGGCGAACGGCCGGACCGCCTCGTCGCCCTCCTCCGTGATGACCAGGGTGCGGGCACCGCGGGCGCGGATCTCCTGGATGTTGGAGACGACCTTGGCGTGCAGGTCGTAGGGGCTGTCCTGCGCGGGCATGACGATGAACACCGGCTGGCCGGGCTCGATCAGGGCGATCGGGCCGTGCTTGAGCTCGCCGGCGGCGAAGCCCTCGGCGTGGATGTAGGCGATCTCCTTGAGCTTGAGCGCGCCCTCGAGGGCGATCGGGTAGCCGACGTGGCGTCCCAGGAAGAGCACCGAGCGGGTGTCGGACATGAAGCGCGCGATCTCGCGGACTCGGTCCATGGAGCCCAGCACCGTGTCGACGTGCTGCGGGATCTCGGCGAGCTCGCGCATGACGGCCTGCGCGTCCTCGGCATAGGTGCCGCCGCGGAGCTGCGCGAGGTAGAGGCCGAGCAGGTAGCAGGCCGCGATCTGGGCGGTGAAGGCCTTGGTGGACGCAACGGCGATCTCGGGGCCGGCGTGGGTGTAGAGCGCGGCGTCGGACTCGCGCGGGATGGTCGCGCCGTAGGTGTTGCAGATGGAGACCGTGAGCGCGCCGAGGTCCTTGGCGTGCTTGACCGCCATGAGGGTGTCCATCGTCTCGCCCGACTGGGACATCGAGACGACGAGGGTGCGCTCGTCCACGACCGGGTCGCGGTAGCGGAACTCGTGGGCCAGCTCGACCTCGGTCTGGATGCGGGTCCAGTGCTCGATGGCGTACTTGGCGGACAGCCCGGAGTAGAACGCGGTGCCGCAGGCCACGATGATGATCTTGTCGATGGCCTTGAGGCGCTGGGGGTCGATGTTCATCTCGTCGAGCACGAGCTTGCCGTCCTCGTCGGTGCGCCCGAGCAGGGTGTCGGCGATGGCCTTGGGCTGCTCGAGGATCTCCTTCTCCATGAAGGACGAGTGCCCGCCCTTCTCGGCCGCCTCGGCGTCCCAGGTGACCTCGAACCTCTTGCCCTGGGCCGGCGTGCCGTCGAAGCCCATGACCTGCACGTCCTCGGGCGTGATGACGACCAGCTGGTCCTGGTCGACCTCCATGGCCGACTTGGTGTAGCCGATGAACGCGGCGACGTCGGAGCCGAGGAAGTTCTCGCCCTCGCCGAGGCCGATGACCAGCGGGCTGTTGCGGCGGGCCGCGACGACGGTGCCGGGGTGGTCCGCGTGCACGGCGAGCAGCGTGAACGCGCCCTCGAGGCGGTTGACCACGTCGAGCATGGCGGCCGTCAGGTCACCGTCGTAGGCCTTGGCCAGCAGCTGGGCCGCGACCTCGGTGTCGGTCTCGGACAGGAACTCCGCACCCTCGGCGAGCAGCTGGGTCTTGAGCGCGTGGAAGTTCTCGATGATGCCGTTGTGGACCACCGCGATCTTGCGGTCCTCGCCACCGCGGTGCGGGTGGGCGTTCTGGTCGGTGGGTCCGCCGTGCGTCGCCCACCGGGTGTGGCCGATGCCGGTGCTCGCGGCCCCGAGGGGGTGCGCCTCCAGCTCGGTGGTGAGGTTGACGAGCTTGCCGGCCTTCTTGGCCGACGAGACACCGTCGGGCCCGACCAGCGCGATGCCCGCCGAGTCGTAGCCGCGGTACTCGAGCCGGGCCAGCCCCTCGAGGACGACCTGCTGAGCCTTGCCATCCACCTGGGGGCCGACGTATCCCACGATTCCACACATGCGGCACACGATAACCGGCTCGAGGCCCTCACCACGCGCGAAACCGCCACCTGCGCGAGGCGGCGGGGCGTCATACCTGCTCATGGGCCACAATGTCGGGGTGTCGTCCAACGCTGCCGTCGCGCCGGTCTCGACCCCGTACGTCGAGATGGACCGGGCCGCGTGGGCCCGGCTGCGGGATCGGCACCCCCTCTCGCTCGACGCCGCCGACCTCGCCCGCATCCAGGGCACCGGCGTGCCGCTGGACCTGCAGGAGGTCGAGGAGGTCTACCTCCCCCTGTCGCGCCTGCTCTCCTTCTACGTCGACGCCACCTCCCAGCTGCACCGCGTCACCAGCAGCTTCCTGATGGAGTCGACGCCCCCGCCGACGCCGTTCGTGATCGGCGTCGCCGGGTCGGTCGCGGTCGGCAAGTCCACGACCGCCCGCCTGCTGCGCGACCTGCTCCGTCGCTGGCCGTCCACCCCCAAGGTCGAGCTGATCACCACCGATGGCTTCCTCTATCCCAACTCGGTGCTCGCCGAGCGAGGCCTCATGCACCGCAAGGGATTCCCGGAGTCCTACGACCGGCGGGCGCTGCTGAGGTTCGTGGCCGCCGTCAAGGCCGGGGCGCCGTCCGTGCAGGCCCCCGTCTACTCCCACCTCGTCTACGACATCGTCCCGGGCGAGCAGGTCGTCGTGGAGCAGCCCGACGTGCTCATCGTCGAGGGGCTCAACGTCCTGCAGGCCCCGCAGCCCCGCCGCGACGGGCGCCTCGGCCTCGCCGTCTCGGACTTCTTCGACTTCTCCGTCTACGTCGACGCACGGATGGACCACATCAAGAAGTGGTACGTCGACCGCTTCCTCAAGCTGCGGCAGACGGCCTTCGCCGACCCCGCGTCCTACTTCCGGCGGTATGCCGACCTGTCGGACGCCGAGGCGCGGGCCACGGCCCTGCGGATCTGGGAGGAGATCAACGGCCCCAACCTCGAGGACAACGTGGTGACCACGCGCGGCCGCGCGAGCCTCGTCCTGACCAAGGGCGAGGACCACTCGGTGCGCCGCGTGCTCCTGCGCAAGCTCTGACACCTCGCCCGCTGCCGGCCCCAGTCCCCGCGCCAGCGAGGGGCTAGCGGCGGCGCAGGGTCAGCTGGACGAGGACCGGGCCGGATCGGCGCCGCGACGGGCCGTCCGCACCGCAGCCGGCGTCCCCGTCGGACGAGCCGGAGGCGCACGACCCGCAGCCGCCGTCTGGGCACCCCGTCGCAAGCTCGCGCGCCTCGATGCGGCCCATCCGCACGAGGTGGTCGACGGCGGCGTCGACGGACGCGCGCGACAGCCCCGTCGCGCGCGAGATCGCGTCCAGGGACGACGCCCCCGACGCGAAAGCCGCCAGCACCTGCCGCAACGGCCCGCCCGACGAGACGGTCGGGCTTGCGGCGGGCGAGGTGGAGCCCGGGACCGTCATACGACCAGCCGCCCGACCTGGAACACGAGCACCGACAGCGTCCAGGCCATCGTCATCTGCACCGCGATCCCGAACACCGTCCAGCGCCAGCCGATCTCGCGCTTCTGCGCGGCGAGGGTGGCGACGCAGGGGGTGTAGGCCAGCAGGAACACCATGAACGCCAGAGCCGCCGCGGTGCCGTGACCGCCGGACGAGCGTTCGAAGTCCTCCCGGATGACGTCGCCCAGCCGACCCGGCTCCCGCTCGCTGTCCGGCTCGGACACGGCATAGGTCTGGGCCCAGGAGGAGATCACGGCCTCCTTGGCGACGAAGCCGACGACCAGCGCCGACGACGTCCGCCACTCGCCATAGCCCGCGGGCGCGAAGACGGGGGCGACCGCGGAGGCGCCGGCGGCGTAGACGGAGTCCGACGCCTCCACCTCGCCGAACGACCCCTTGCCCGGCATCGGGGTGGCCTGCAGCAGCCAGATCGCGACCACGGTGGCGACGATGATGCCGCCGGCGGTCTGCAGGAAGCCGCGCAGCCGCACCCAGGTCTGCGAGGTCATGAGCCGCAGCTGCGGCAGCTGGTAGGGCGGGAGGTCGAGGATCAGCGGCTCGTCCCCCACGCGCCGCCACACGGTCGAGCGCAGCGCGAGGCCGAGCAGGACGACGAGGACGATCGACAGGAGGTACATCGCGAAGACGACGGTGCCTGCCTGCTGCGGGAAGAAGGTCGTGGCCAGCAGGACGTAGACGGTGAGTCGCGCCGTGCACGAGGTGAGCGGCACGAGCAGTGCGGTCATGGTGCGGTGGTGCGCGTTGGGCAGCGTGCGGGTGGCGGCGATGGCGGGCACGTTGCACCCGAACCCCACCACGAGCGGCAGGAAGGCCCGCCCCGGCAGGCCGATCGCCCGCATCAACCGGTCCGTGACGACGGCGGCCCGCGCCATGTAGCCCGAGTCCTCGAGCAGCGACAGCAGCGCGAACATCAGCGCCATGAGCGGCACGAAGGTCAGGAGCATCCCGACGCCGGCGATGAGACCGTCGACGACGAAGCCGCGAACCGGGCTGTCCCCCAGACCGATCCGTTCGAGCAGCCAGCCGGCGCCGTCGCTGATCGGGCCGGTGAACAGGCCGTCGAGCCAGTCCTGCATCGGTGCGGCGACGGTCGTCGTGAGCTGGAAGACGACCCACATGGCGGCCAGGAAGACCAGCGGTCCCCAGACGCGGTGCGTCACGATCCCGTCGACGCGGTCGGTCCACCCGACCCTCACCTCGCCGCTGTGGCTGGCCGCAGCCTCCACGGCGGCCTCGACCCACGCGAACCGGTCGTCGGCGAGCATCAGCTCGGAGTCGTCGGAGTCGTCGGGGTGCCGAGGCCGTATGCCGGAAGCGGCGCCAGGACGGGTCGCCGGCACGGGCCGGGCCAGGGTCTGGACGACGACCTCCGCGAGAGGGTCCAGCCCCGTGCGCCGACGCGGGTCGACCTCCACGACCGGCACGCCCAGGGCCGCCGCAAGGCGGTCGGCGTCGACGTGGATCCCGCGGCGCTCGGCGACGTCGCCCATGGTGAGGGCCACCACGACCCTCAGGGCGTGCTCGCGCACCTGGGCCACGAGATAGAGGCTGCGCGCCAGGTGCGCCGCGTCGGCCGCGACGACCACCACGTCGGGGCGCTCGGCGGGAGGCTTGTCGATCAGCAACGCCCGGGTGAGCTCCTCGTCCGGCGAGGCGGGGTCGAGGCTGTAGGCGCCGGGCAGGTCGACGAGGTCGACCTCGGCGACCGGGCCGGCGGGCTCGTCCCCGCCCCCGGTGCCGCCCCCCGCGGCGGCGTGCCCCATCCGCCAGGCGCCGCGCCCGACCTCGACGGACGTCCCGGGCCAGTTGCCCATCTGGCGACGGGCGCCGGTGAGCGCGTTGAACAACGTCGACTTGCCGACGTTGGGCGAGCCCGCGAGCGCGACGACGGGCGTGCCCGGGGCCGCGGCCGGGCCCCCTGCGTCGCTGTGGCAGCTCGGGACGCTGCTCGCGGTGATGTGGGCGACCGTGGTGGAGCCGGCGGCGGCCGCGCCGGCACCGGGCGCGGCCGGGAGGGGCGGGGCCTGCGTCATACGACCGGAGCCTCCTCGACCACGAGGACCTGTATGCCGTGCGCCGTGGCCCGGTCGAGCGCGATCCGCGAGCCGGCCACCGCCACGACGCGACCGCCGCCCGCCGTGCGGTGGACGACCTCGACGGTGGCGCCGGCGCGCAGGCCCAGCTCCGCGAGGCGTCGTCGCGCCACGAGCGGCAGGTCGACCAGGGTCAGCCGCACCGGTCGTCTCGTGGGGACGGACTGCAGGGTGTCGGTGGGCCTCATGCGGGCCACGCTACGCCCGAGGTTAGGCACGCCTCAGTGCGGGGTTCCCTTGAGCGGAACACCCCTGCCCCGTGGCGCCCCGTCCCCGCACGGTTGTCAGATCTCGAGGCCCTCCAGCAGGTCGGTGACGAGGGCCGCGATCGGGCTGCGCTCGCTGCGGGTGAGCGTGACGTGGGCAAAGAGGGGGTGCCCCTTGAGGGTCTCGATGACCGCCGCGACGCCGTCGTGCCGACCGACCCGCAGGTTGTCGCGCTGCGCCACGTCGTGGGTGAGGACGACGCGGGAGTTCTGGCCGATGCGGGACAGGACCGTGAGCAGCACGTTGCGCTCGAGCGACTGGGCCTCGTCGACGATGACAAACGCGTCGTGCAGCGACCGTCCGCGGATGTGCGTGAGCGGCAGCACCTCGAGCAGGCCACGGTCGATGACCTCCTCGATGACCTCGGTGGAGACGACGGCCCCCAGGGTGTCGAAGACCGCCTGCGCCCAGGGCCCCATCTTCTCGTTCTCGGTGCCGGGGAGGTAGCCGAGCTCCTGGCCACCGACGGCGTAGAGCGGGCGGAAGACGATGACCTTGCGGTGCTGACGGCGCTCCATGACGGCCTCGAGCCCGGCGCACAGCGCCAGCGCGCTCTTGCCGGTGCCCGCGCGACCGCCGAGCGAGATGATGCCGACGTCCGGGTCCATCAGCAGGTCCAGGGCGATCCGCTGCTCCGCGGAGCGGCCGTGCAGCCCGAACGCGTCCCGGTCGCCGCGCACCTGGCGCACCGCGCCGTCGGCGCCGACCCGGCCGAGACCGCTGCCCCGGGCCGAGGACAGCATCAGGCCGGTGTGCACGGGCAGGTCCTTGGCCTCGGGCATCTCGGCGCGGCCGTTCTCGTAGAGCGCGTCCAGCTGCTCCGGCGCGACCTCCAGCTCGACGATGCCGGTCCAGCCCGAGTCGACCTTCCACTCGTGGCGGTACTCCTCGGCGTCCAGGCCGACCGCGGACGCCTTGACCCGCATCGGCAGGTCCTTGCTGACGATCGTCACGTGCCGACCGGAGTCCGACAGGTGCTTGGCCACCGCCAGGATCCGGGTGTCGTTGTCGCCCAGACGGAACCCGTCGGGCAGGACGCGCGGGTCGGTGTGGTTGAGCTCGACGCGCAGGGTGCCGCCGTCGTCACCGACCGCCACCGCGTGGTCCAGGCGGCCCTCCTTGACCCGCAGGTCGTCGAGCAGCCGCAGCGCCTGGCGGGCGAAGTAGCCGAGCTCCGGGTGGTGCCGCTTGGCCTCGAGCTCGGTCACGACCACGACCGGGAGCACCACCTCGTGCTCGGCGAACCGCAGCATCGCCCGGGGGTCGGACAGGAGCACGGAGGTGTCGATCACGTAGGTGCGGCACCCCTCGGCCACCGCGCCCTGTCCGGCGCCGGCGTCCCCGACGGCCTCGGCGTGCGGGACGTCCGGAGCGCCCTCGCCCCGCTGGTCCACCGACGACTCGTCATGGCTGGTCTGCGTCACGCTGACTCCCACGCGCGACGGTGCCGTCGCGCTCGCTCTCGGTCCGGAGGCCGACCCTGGCGCCGGGGCGCCGGGTCCGGCCCCCGTCCGGAGCTCGTGTGGCTCCCTCAACGTCAAGGCCTTCCCATCCGTGCGCTGGATGCGCCGGATGCCGCCACGCTACGTGCGCCCGGTGGTGGTCGCGCGGGATATCCCGCCGCGACGCGTCGGGGTTCAGCCGAAGTTCACCCGCGCGGACCCCTGGCGTCGCGGACGACGGACCGCTCGGGGCAGGGGTGCGCCCGGCGATGCCGGCGGCCGCGCGCGCGAGACCTCAGGAGCCGTAACGCCGTTCGCGGTCGGCATACGACCGCAGGGCCCGCAGGAAGTCGACCCGCCGGAAGTCCGGCCAGTAGGCCTCGCAGAAGTAGAACTCGCTGTGGATGGACTGCCACAGCAGGAAGCCACCGATCCGCTGCTCCCCCGAGGTGCGGATCACGAGGTCCGGGTCGGGCTGGCCCTTGGTGTAGAGGTGGTCGGCGATCTGGTCCACGTCGAGCGTCTCGATGATCTGCTTCAGCGAGCGGCCCTTGTCGGCCTCGGCCCGCAGGAGGTCCTTGACGGCGTCGGCGATCTCGCGGCGTCCGCCGTAGCCGACGGCGATGTTGCAGACGAGGCCGTCGAGCTCGGCCGTGGCCTGCTCGGCGCACCGCAGCGGCGCGGCGGTCTCGGCCGGCAGCAGGTCCAGCGCCCCGACCAGGCGGATGCGCCACCGCTGCTGCTCGGCGAGCGAGGCGACGGCGCCCTCGATGATGCGCAGCAGCGGCGCGAGCTCGGCCTCGGGGCGGTTGAGGTTGTCGGTGGACAGCAGCCACAGCGTGACGAACTCGATACCCACCTCGTCGCACCACTCCAGCAGGTGCTCGATCCGGTCCGCCCCGGCCTGATGGCCCTCGGCCGTGTCAGCGCCCTTGGCCCGCGCCCACCGCCGGTTGCCGTCCAGCATGACGCCGACGTGACGCGGCAGGCCCTCGGTGGGGAGCTGGCTGAGCAGCCGACGCTCGTAGGCGGAGTACAGCGGGTTGCCGACTGAGCTGCGCACGGGGGACCTCCTTCACCGGTGACTCGGCGGACAGCGGGCTCGGCGACGTGCTGCGCGGCACGAACCGTGCCGAGGCTACTCCTGTCGTCCGGACCCTGTCTGCGGACGCCGCCCGTCCTGCTCACGGGGCTCATTGAGCTCATCGAGCTCACTGAACTCACTGAGCTCGCGGCTCCCGCTGTTCTCACTGCGCTCGTTGCGCTCACGCTGCGCCTGCTGCTCCGCGGCCTCGCGGTAGCGCACCCGGCGCAGGTGGCCGTTCATGCTCCGCACGAGCAGCCAGATCGCGAGCGCCAGCAGGAACACGACCACGAAGGCCGCGAAGCCGGGGCCGATCTGGTTGTAGAGGTCGTTGCCGCCGCCACCGGGGTTCATCAGGCTCGCTCCTCGCGCTCGCGCTCGTGCTCCGCCTCGAGGGCCACGCGGCCGTCGTAGGCGATGGACAGGTCCGTCCGCCGACCCAACGCGTCGGCCTCCTCGGGCGTGCCGAGGCCGGCGAACAGGTCGTCCTCGCCCGCCTCGATCGGCACGTAGGACAGCGCCGCCTCGAAGTCGTCGTAGGGCCAGGACTGCTCCTGGATCGCGAGGGGCACCTGGAACCACGTGCCGTCCGGGTCCACCTGCGTGGCGTGGGCCATGAGGGCGGCGTCGCGGACGGGGAAGTACTCCGCGCAGTGGATCTTGGTGGTGACGGTCCGCTCGGGGCGGTCGCGCCAGCCCTTGAGCCAGTCGTCGTAGGGGCTCTTGTGCCCGCCGGCCAGCATGGCCTCGTGGAAGGACGTGATGCGCGCCTTGGAGAAGGTCTGGTTGTAGTAGATCTTGAGCGGTTGCCACGGCTCGCCGGCGTGCGGGTAGCGGTCAGGGTCGCCCGCCGCCTCGAACGCCGCCATCGCCACCACGTGGGTCATGACGTGGTCGGGGTGCGGGTAGCCGCCCTTCTCGTCATACGTGGTCATCACGTGCGGGCGGAACTCCCGGACGACGCGGACCAGCGCCTCGGTCGTGACGTCCAGCGGCTCGAGCGCGAAGCACCCGTCCGGCAACGGGGGCAGCGGGTCACCCTCGGGCAGACCGGAGTCGACGAAGCCCAGCCACACCTGGTCCACGTCGAGGATCTCGCGCGCCTTGGCCATCTCCTGGCGGCGCACCTCGGGCAGGTTGCGCTGGATGTGCGGGTCGTCCTTGAGCTTCTCGTTGAGCACGTCCCCCCGCTCGCCGCCGGTGCAGGTGACGACGAGGACCTCGTGCCCCTCCGCGCGGTAGCGGGCCATGGTGGCCGCACCCTTGCTGGACTCGTCGTCGGGGTGGGCGTGCACGCACATGAGCCGCAGCGGGCCACGGGCGGTGTCGGTCACGAGGGGTCCTTCCGGCGGGACTACGGTGGTGGGCGAACCCCATTGTGCCCCGAACCACCTGCAGGAGCCGACGTGCCTGACGACGCCTACCCGGACGTGGACGAGCGGGACTACGACGAGGAGCTCGAGCAGCCCGTCGTCCCCCGGCTCGGCACGCGTCGGTGGTGGTGGATCGCGGCAGCCATCCTCGTCCCGGCGATCGCGCTCCTCGCCTGGATCGGCGTCCAGAACGCCACGGACGTGGTCACCCACCGGGTCATCAACTACCGCGTCGCCGACGACCGGTCGGTGATGGTGGACTTCGAGGTGACCCGGCCCCGCGGCTGGACCGTGTCCTGCGAGGTGGAGGCCCTGGACGTGCGTTTCGCTCCGGTGGGCACGACCCACGTGCGGGTGCCGGCGGACGACCGCCAGGACACCACGCGCACCAAGACCAGCCTGCGCACGACCTCGCGGGCCGTGACCGGCACCGTCAAGCTCTGCACGCGCGTCTAGCCCCCGGCGAGCACCACCGCGGGGACCAGTTGGTACAATGGAGGCTTACTCGTGCCGGGTCTGGACCTGACGCGCGGCTCTTTCGAGCCTCGTCGCTGCGGTCCGGACCCGAACTTATACCGACCAGGAGAATCATCGTGACCGAGACGACCGCTCAGCAGAGCTTCCTGACCCAGGAGGCCTACGACCGCCTCAAGGGTGAGCTCGAGCAGCTGTCGGGCCCCGGCCGCACCGACATCGCCAAGCGCATCGAGGCCGCCCGTGACGAGGGCGACCTCAAGGAGAACGGTGGCTACCACGCGGCCAAGGAGGAGCAGGGCAAGATGGAGGCCCGCATCCGCCAGCTCAAGCAGCTGCTGGAGACCGCCAAGGTCGGCAACACCCCGCCCGACGACGGCATCGTCGAGCCCGGCATGGTCGTCACGGTCGACCTGTTCGGCGACGACCTGAAGTTCCTCCTCGGCAGCCGCGAGATGGCCGGCGACGAGGACCTCGAGGTCTACTCCGAGAAGTCCCCCCTCGGTGCCGCCATCAACGGCAAGAAGAAGGGCGACCAGGCTTCCTACGAGGCCCCCAACGGCAAGACCATCACGGTCAAGATCAAGGACGCCAAGCCCTACGTCGCCTGAGCGCCTACCCCAGCAGGCGTGCGGCCACGCGGCGCGCCGCCGCCTCGTCCACGCCGGCCAGGAGGCCGACGGCGCACAGCAGGTAGTCCCGGTCGACGGCCGTCCGCGCGTGGTCGGGCACCCGCCACCCGCCGGCCCAGTCGCCGGTGACCGCCCCGAGGACGGCGTCCGCGACGCTGCCCCGCTTCCCCGCACCGCCGCCGTGCCTCAGCGCCCCGCCCGACCCGAGGACCAGGGCGACGTCACCGGTGGGGCGGTCCGGTCGTGCGTGGCGCCGCACCGCGATCGTCGCCGCCAGCCGGGCCAGCTCCGCGTCGTGCCCGCGCTCGTCTGCGTCGGCCGGCAGGTGCCCGGTGTCGGCGTGCACCCTCTCGGCATACGCGCGCAGTCCCTCGCTCACCGCGAGGCCCTCCGCGGGGGCCGCGTCGACGATGGTGGGGGCGTTCCACCGCATCCCGAGGTCCCCCTCGACCGTGCGCATCGCCCACATCGGGCCGACCACGTGCTTGCGCAGCGTCGCGTCCTCGCCCTGCGGCTCGATGACGGAGTAGACGTCGGTCGTCGCCCCACCCACGTCCACGACCAGCACGTCCCCGTCGTGCAGCGCCGAGAGCACCTCGACCCCGCTGAGCACGGCGTCGGGGGTCGCGGCACGCACCAGGGCGGCGAACGTCGGCCCTCTCGACAGGCCCTTGCCGCCGATCACGTGATCGAGGAACACCTCGCGTATGGCGGCGCGCGCACCCTCAGGCGCGATGACGCCGATGCGCGGGACGACGTTGTCGGTGGCGACCACCCGCCGACCGCGCTCTCGCAGGATGGCGACCACCTCGTCGCGGGCCTCGGCGTTGCCGGCCACCACGATCGGCATGGTCACGCGCGCCCGCGCCAGGCGAGTCGCGTTGTGCCGCAGCACCTCTGCGTTGCCCCCGTCGGTCCCGCCGACCAGGAGGACCACGTCGGGGCGGGCATCCCGCAGGTCACGTATGCCCTGTGCGTCGAGCTCCCCCGCGCTGACGTGCACGACCTTGGCCCCCGCGGACAGCCCGACCCGGTGCCCCGCCTCGGCCGTGACCGTCCGCTCGTATCCCACCACCGCCAGCCGCAGCCCCCCGCCCGCGCTGGAGCACAGGAGCACGTCGTCGATCTCCCCTGAACCGTCCGGCAGCTGCGCCTCAGCGAGGTCGCGGACCGTGCGGTAGCCGTCCAGCACGTCCGTCCCGACGGTGGTCGGCGTCTCGGCCCGTGCCAGCAGCTCGCCCGTCCCCGTCTCGACGACCACCGCCTTGGTGAAGGTCGAGCCGACATCGACGCACAGCACTCGGGACATGGTCGCCAGGCTATCCACCCGCATCGATCGAGCTCACACGCACAACGGCGCCAGCCGCCACATCGACCTGGGCCGATACCTCGTTGTGCGTGCGGGTCACTAGCCTGGAGCCATGCCCGGCACCCAGCGCAGCGTGACCCTCCGCTTCATGGCGGCACCGACCGACGGCAACGTCCGCGACCGGGTGGGCGGCGGCCGCATGCTGGAGTGGATCGACAAGTCCGGATATGCCTGTGCCGCAGGGTGGTCCGGCACCTACTGCGTGACGGCGTATGTCGGCAACATCCACTTCACCCGCCCCGTCGAGGTCGGCGACCTGGTGGAGGTGCAGTCCCGCGTGGTCCACACCGGGCGCTCGTCGATGCACATCGTGGCGACCGTCTCGTCCGGCGACCCGCGCGACGGGACGCTCACGATCAACACCCAGTGCCTGCTGGTCTTCGTCTCGATGGGTGAGGACGGGCGACCGGCGGCGGTGCCGGAGTTCGTGCCCGAGGACGACTGGGAGCGGGAGCAGCAGGCCCTCGCGCAGAGCCGCATCGAGGGTCGCCGGGCCATCGAGGCCGACATGGAGCGTCAGCGCTACACCGAGGACACGGACGCCTGCCGCGAGACCTTGCGCTTCATGGCGGCGCCGACCGACGTCAACTGGGGCGGCAAGGTCCACGGCGGCATCGTCATGCGGTGGATCGACGAGGCGGCGACGCTGGTGGCCGAGCGCTGGCACCGCGGCAGCGTGATCGCGGTCTACGCCGGCGGCGTCCGCTTCTACCGCCCCCTGCTCATCGGGGACATGGTCGAGGTGGAGGCCCGCCTCATCTACACCGGCCACTCCAGCATGCACGTGTCCGTGCACGTGCGATCGGGCAACCCGCGCACCGGCGAGATGCGCACGACGACGCACTGCACCATGGTGCTCGTGGCCCTCGACGAGGACGGCCACAAGCAGCACGTCCGCTCGTGGAACCCCCAGCGCCCCGAGGACCTCGCCCTGCAGGAGCACGCCAAGGCGCTCATCGACATCCGCGAGCGGCTGCGGCGTCCCATCCCCGCGGCAGCGCCCGACGCCCCGCACTGAGCGTGGGAGGATGGGGGGATGATCTTCGGTCGTTCCACCCCCGTGATGGTCACCCCCGCCGAGGCCCTGCCCGGGCGCGACACCCCGATGGGCGGGCTGGCGGCCCGTCATACGGTCCTCGATGCCCCGCTCACCGGTCCCTGGACCACCGCCGACGGCTCCCCCGCCGAGATCCTGTATGTCGCGGGCGGGTGCTTCTGGGGGCTGGAGCGCATCTTCTGGAAGCTGCCCGGCGTGGTCGGCACCGCGGTGGGCTACATGGGCGGGTTCACCCCCAACCCGACCTACGAGGAGACGTGCAGCGGTCGCACGGGGCACACCGAGATGGTGCTCGTGGCCTACGACCCGGCGCAGGTCGGCGCCGACCGGATCGTCGCCACCCTCATGGAGAACCACGACCCCACGACCGCCAACCGCCAGGGCAACGACATCGGCACGCAGTACCGCTCGGCGATCTACTGGACCACCCCCCTGCAGGAGGCCCAGGCCCGCGCGGCGTGCGACGCCTTCGACGGGCTGCTCACCTCGCGCGGCCACGGCCACGTGACGACGGAGCTGCGCTCGGCCGAGGACGCGGGCCCGTTCTACTTCGCCGAGGACTACCACCAGCAGTACCTCCACAAGAACCCCGGCGGCTACTGCAACCACGGGCCCAACGGCTACACCTGCCCCGTCGGCCTGGTCTCCTCGGACGACCTGCCCGCCCAGACGACCGTCGAGCCGCCCCGCGCCTGACCGAGACGCGGCCACTGCCGACCACGGGTCAGACGCGCACCACCCGGATCCCGCAGACCTCGCCCAGCACGTCGAAGTCATCATCCTGGGTGTAGACGGGCAGGTCGTTGGCCCGGGCGGTGGCTGCGATCCAGAGGTCGTTGACGTTGACGCGTCGTCCGGCGTCACGGAGCAGGACGCGCATCCGCGCCCACTCCCGCGCCACCGCCTCGTCGACCGGGAGCGCCTCGACCATGGCGAGCGCCGTGGCCGTCGCCATGCGTGCGGCTCGGGTCTCGACGTCGCCGGCTGCGAGGACGCCGGCCTCGATCTCCGCGACGGTGATCACGGAGACGTACGAGCGCTCGGGCAGTGCCTCGGCGGTGACGGGGCGCCCGACCTCGCCGGCGATCCAGACGCTCGTGTCCAGCGGGCCGCCGCTGTCACCGGATCGGACCGAGGTCGTCGGTGCTGCCTGCGCCGATCCAGGCCTGGTCCTGCGTCCAGGACCCTCCCCGCCCGGGTGCCAGGACGGCAAGGACCTCGTCCCGCTGGAGGTAGCCACGACGACGACGTCCCGGCCGGGTCAGCTCGGCCACGGGCTCGCCGCGGTGGGTGATGGTGAGTCGCTCACCCGCCGCGACGCGGGCGAGGAGCGCGCCGGTGTGGTTGCGCAGCTCTCGCGCGGCGATCGTCGTCATGTGCGCAATCGTAGCCCTCGGCGCACACCATGGACCGGGTGAGGCTCGGGTTCAGGCTCGGCGGCCCGTCCGCGCCAGGACGCGGGCACACCGGTCCGCCCCCTCGGGCACCTCGACGGGTCGGGCGAAGATGCCGGGTGCGTAGGCGTGCTCGCCGAATCCGTCCACGGCGGCGTCGATCTCGTCGAGCTCGGCATCCGTGAGGACCTCGTCGCGGCCCTGGGAGCGTGAAATGTCCCAGCGGTGCACCAGCAGGTCGAAGCCGTAGAAGCGGGTGAGGGTGGCGCCCACGGTCGTGGGGCCGAAGTGGCCGTCGAACGCCTGGTCCCCCACGGCCGGGTCCGCCAGCAGCGCGGCCACGGCCGTCTCGTGCGCGGCCCACCGGTCGGCCGGGGATCCCTCGGCGGTGACCGGCAGGGAAAGGCCGCATCCCTCGACGAAGTCCCGCTCCGTCTGGACGACGTGATCCACCACGTCGGTGGCGGTCCATCCCTCGCACGGGCTGGCGGCGTCCCAGTCGGTCGCCGCCACGACGACCGCCGTGAAGGGCTCGGCGTGCTGCCGCCAGCTCGCGAGGGTGGGGTTGTCGTCGGTCCTGGTGGTCGGGTGGGTGGTGGTGGTCATGAGGGCCTCCTCGGCAGATGGGGAGTCGAGACGGCGGGGCACGTCTGGACCGGACACCCCGACGCTAGGCTCGGCGGGCATGGGCCGTCTTGACGATTCCCGACAGCCGGGCCGGGCGACCGACGACATCGACCGGGCGCACCTGCGCGACCCGGCGGACGACAGCTTCGTGATCAGCCGCTATCTCCCGCCGGACGCGCTGCAGGGCTGGATCAGGCGCTACTGGGTGCCGGTGTGGGACGTGCCGGAGGATCCCGACCACTCCGACCAGCCCGACCGGCCCGAGCGGCCCAAGCGAGGGCGCCGGGAGCAGAAGGTCCTGCAGTACCCCGTCACCCTGGCCGTCGTGTCGCCGGTCTACGCACGGTTCGTCGGCCCGCGGCGAGGCCTGTCGATCACGGTCCTGGAGGGACGCGGGTGGGCCTTCGGCGTGATGCTCGCACCCGCCGCCGGCACGCCGCTCCTGGGTGGGCCGGTCAGCGGGATCACCGACCGGTATGTCGACCTGGCCACCGTCCCGTTGCTCGGGGACCTGCCCGAGGCGCTGCGAGCCGTGATGAGCGAGGACCCGAGCGACGAGGCAGCCCACGCCGTCGGCCGCCGGCTGGTGGAGGACCGGGTCGCCCGCCTGGGCCCTCCGGACGTCGAGGACCGGTTGGTGAACGACGTCGTCCGCACCGTCGAGGAGGACGGCTCGGTCCTCACGGTCACCCAGCTGTGCGAGCGGGTGGGCCTGTCCGAGCGGACGCTGCAGCGCCTCACCGAGCGCCGGCTAGGGCTCACCCCGCTGTGGCTCGTCCGTCGTCGCCGGCTGCACGAGGCGGCCGACCGGTTGCGTCACCACGAGGGCAGCCTCGCCGACGTGGCCGCCGACCTGGGGTACGCCGACCAGGCGCACTTCTCGCGCGACTTCCGCACGGCGACGGGCTACTCGCCGCGGGAGTTCGTCATGCTGCAGCGCGGAGGGGCCTGAACCCTCGGCTATCGTGCGCGCCATGGACGACGCCCCGCAGCCTGACCCGACCTCCCTGCTGGACGAGCTGGAGTGGCGCGACGCCACGACCGCCGACGAGGAGCTCCTCGAGGTCGCCACGTGGGTCAACGTCAACTGGCTGCGGCACCGCACCAGCCGTGCGGAGGTCCGCGAGAACCCCCGGCTGGCGCACTACTTCGCCGACTTCGGGCACCGCGGCGGCGACCTCGGCGTGGTCGCCCAGACGCGCACCGAGACCGTCGGCGTCGCCTGGGCCCGGACGTTCTCGGCGCAGGACCCGGGCTACGGCTACGTCGCCGACACCGTGGCCCGAGGTGAGCGTCACGGTGTTCGAGGACTACCGCCGCGAGGGGGTCGGACGAGCCCTGCTTGAGCGGCTCGCCGACCGGCTCCGGACCGCGGGGCATGCCGGAGCCAGCCTGTCGGTGGAGGACGGCAACGAGGCGGTCAACCTCTATGGCCGGCTCGGCTATCGCACGGTGGGGCACGACGGCACGGCCGAGACCATGCTCCTCGACCTGCGCGTCTGAGCCGCCGGGCCTGAGCCGTCGACGCTCAGCCGTCGGGCCTGACCTGACGGGCCAGAGCTGCCGAACCTGAGGGGTCCGGCCTGACGTGTCCAGACCCAGGCGGCCGATCAACCCTGCGGGGTGCTGGTGAAGCGAGGGTGCCGCTTCTCCAGGAAGGCGGTCATGCCCTCCTGGCCGTCGACCCCCACCGCGCCGTCCGCCATCGCGGCGATCGCCATCGCATAGGCCTCGGACTGGTCCCGGCCGACCTGGGCGTAGAAGAGCCTCTTGCCTGCGGCGCGCTGGGCGGCGCTGCCACGGGTGACGCGAGCGACCAGGGCGGCCACCGCCTCGTCCAGCTCGTCCTCGGGGACGACCGCGTTGACCAGACCCCACTCCAGGGCGGTGCCCGCGTCCACGACGTCGCCGGACAGGGCCATCTCGAGGGCGCGCTTGCGACCGACGTTGCGCGCCACCGCCACCAGCGGGGTGTGGCAGAACAACCCGCCGCGGCCTCCCGGCAGCGCGAAGCCCGCCGTCTCGGCCGCCACCGCCAGGTCGCAGGTCGCGACGAGCTGGCAGCCGGCGGCCGTGGCGAGGGCGTGCACGCGGGCGATCACGGGCTGCGGCATGGCCTGGACGGTGTCCATCAGCGACGTGCACAGCTCGAACAGCTCGGTGACGTCCTCGGACGTGGCTCCCACCATGTCGCGGAAGCTGTGGCCGGCGCTGAACACCGGGCCCTCCGCGGCCAGCACCACCGCGAGGGTGTCGGTGCTGCCCGCCTCGGCGAGGGCGTCGCGCAGCGCGCGCATCATGTCGACCGACAGGGCGTTGCGCTGCCTCGGGCTGGTCATCGTCACCGTCGTGACGTCGCCGGTGCGGTCGACGCGGACGAGCTCGTCTGCCATGGATCCTCCTCGATCGGGCGTGTCCTGGCAGTCTGGCAAAGGGGGACGAACCTGGGCAGGCCCCGTGGCCCCACGTCGACCGTCGGCCCCTCCCGCGCGCCGAGCGGTCGGGTGCGTCAGACGCTCCGGCGCGTCAGATGCTCCGGCGCGTCAGATGCTCGGGCGCAGCGCCCCGGCCGTCCGCGGCCGCTCGAACGGGGTGAACAGACCCGGCCCGATCGGGCGCAGCGTCAGGACGACCTGCCCCTGGCGATAGACCGGCCGCACGAAGTCCAGGCCCTCGATCCGGGCCTCGGGGTCGATCCGGCCGGGGTGGCCGGGGACGACGAGCTCGTCGATCACGGTCTCCGCCAGCACCCGCCCCGCCGTCATCGCCCCCGCGAGGGTGCACTGGCCGGGAAACACGAACAGCCGCCCGCCATACCGCGCCTCGTGGTCGGCGACGGCGTCGCGCGCCATGACGGCCCAACGGTCGTGGTCGCGGTGCGAGGCGCTGGACCACCGGTGCGGACCCGCGACCTGCGCGGTCACGAGGGCGATGCCGTCGACGACATGGGTGGCCGCAGTGACCACGTCGGTGCCGCGCGTCAGCTGCAGCGCCTGCTGCTCGGCCTGCTGCACCGTGGTCCACCAGCCCGGCAGGACCGCGACGTGCTCGTCAGGGCGGCGCGGAGGTGCGTCGCTGTCCATCGGGGCCCCCTGCACGTCGTCGGCGCAGCAGCGGGAGTCGCCTGCGCCAGACGTCCATTCGACTCGTGCCGAGCATCACCGCGGCCACCCTGACGTGAACGGAAGCCGAACTCGGAGAAGCCAGGTGATGCGCCTCGGGCATTACCGACAGGTAACCGAGTTTGCTTACCCTTGAAGGGACATCGACGCGGCGAACGAGGTGGGGACACTGGGTCTGGGGACGAGGATCGCGCGGGGCGGGGGCTACGGCCTCGCCGGGGCGGCGGGGGTGGGGGCGGCCGGCTACGGCATCCTCAAGGTCGAGGCGCGCATGGTGCGGCGGGTCGTGGGCAAGCCCTTCGAGACCGCGCCGCCGGACTCCGACGTCTATGGCGCCGGCCTCGGCGACCCCATCGAGCTCGGCGTGCTGGGCGACTCGCTGGCCGCAGGGCTCGGCGTCGACCACCGCCGCCAGACGATCGGCGCCACCCTGGCCCACGGCATCTCCGCGATCGCCGGGCGGCCGGTCCGTCTCACCAACGCCGCCGTCGTGGGCGCCGAGTCGACCGACCTGCCCGCCCAGCTCGAGGACCTCCTGGCCCGCGCGCCCGAGCCGCACGTCGTGGTCGTGGTCGTCGGTGGCAACGACGTGACCCACCGCAAGGACGTGCCCGAGGCCGTGGGACACCTCGCCGAGACCATCACAGTGCTGCGGTCGCGCGGCGCCACCGTCATCGTCGGCACCTGCCCCGACCTCGGCACGGTCGAGCCCCTCCCCCAGCCGCTGCGGTGGCTCGTCAGCCGGTGGTCGCGGGACTTCGCGGCCGCGCAGACGGTGGCCGCCGTCGAGGCGGGCGCCCGCACGGTGTCGCTCGGCGACCTCATCGGTCCGGACTTCCTCGCCGAGCCGGCGCTGATGTTCTCCAAGGACCAGTTCCACCCCTCGGCGGCGGGCTACGCCCGGGCGGCGTCGGCGATCCTGCCGTCCGTCGCGTCCGCGCTCGGCCTGTGGCCCGAGTCGGACCGCCCCCTGGAGGTGTCGCGCGGCGAGGGCGTCGGACCGCTGCACGTGGCCGCCGTCCACGCCGTCGCCCACCCCGGCACCGAGGTGAGCGCCGAGGCCGAGACGGAGGACACCGGCGGGGGCCTGTCGCGGACCACGCGCACCCGTCGCGCCGTGCTGCGTCGACTGCGCCGCCCGGACGTGGGCCGGCTGCGGCGACCCCAGGTGACGTCGGCCACCCCGCCTGGCGCGAGCGTGACCGACGAGCCGCAGCCGGGCTAACCTCTCGGCATACCTGCGGGTAGTGAACCCGCACGACACGAAGGAGTGCCGCATGCAGGACGCCGTCATCGTCTCGACCGCACGGACCCCGATCGGCCGGGCCTTCAAGGGCTCGCTCAAGGACGTCCGCCCGGACGACCTCGCCGCCCACGTCGTGCGGGCCGCGCTCGACAAGGTCCCCGGCCTGGACCGCTCGCTCATCGACGACCTCTACCTCGGCTGCGCCGAGCCGTCCGGCGAGCACGGCGCCAACATGGCCCGCGTCGTCGCGATCCTCGCCGACCTCGACCACGTGCCCGCCGCGACCGTCAACCGGTTCTGCGCCAGCTCCGTGCAGACGACCCGCATGGCCTTCCACGCGATCCGCGCGGGCGAGGGCGAGGTGTTCGTCTCCGGCGGCGTCGAGTGCGTCTCCCGCTACAAGAGCTTCGCCGGTGCCGGCGGCTCGGACGACGGCGACAAGAACCCCCGCTTCAAGGACGCCGAGGAGCGCATGAAGCGCATCGCCCAGGACAACACCACCTGGAGCGACCCCCGCGAGGAGGGCCTGCTGCCCGACGTCTACCTGACGATGGGCCAGACCGCCGAGAACGTCGCGACCCTGCGCGGCGTCTCGCGCGAGCGTCAGGACGAGTGGGGCGTCCGTTCGCAGAACCTCGCCGAGGAGGCCATCAAGAGCGGCTTCTTCGCCGAGGAGATCACGCCGGTCACCCTGCCGGACGGCACGGTCGTCTCCACCGACGACGGCCCCCGCGCCGGCGTCACCCTCGACAAGGTCCAGACCCTGCAGCCGGTCTTTCGCGAGAACGGCACGGTCACGGCCGGCAACTGCTGCCCGCTCAACGACGGCGCCGCGGCCGTGGTCGTGATGGCCGCCGACAAGGCCGAGGAGCTGGGCCTGACCCCGCTCGCCCGGATCGTCTCCACGGGCGTCAGCGCCCTGTCCCCCGAGATCATGGGCCTCGGCCCCGTCGAGGCGTCCCGCCAGGCCCTGGCCCGCGCCGGCATGACCATCGGGGACCTGGACCTATACGAGATCAACGAGGCCTTCGCCGCGCAGGTGCTCCCGAGCGCCGACGACCTCGGCATGGACCTCGACAAGCTCAACGTCAACGGCGGCGCCATCGCGCTCGGCCACCCCTTCGGGTCGACCGGCGCGCGCATCACCACGACGCTGCTGCACTCGCTGCAGGCCCGCGACCTGACCTACGGCCTGGAGACGATGTGCGTGGGTGGCGGCCAGGGCATGGCCATCATCTACGAGCGCCTCAGCTGATCTCGCGCCGCACCTGCGCGAGACGCTCCGCGAGCGTCCGTATGCCGCCCGCCTGCCGCCCCTCGGGGTGCAGGCGGGCGGCGTCGTAGGTGCACACCTGGAGCTGGTGCAGCAGGGTCGCCGGGCCGAGCTCGGGCAACGTCTCGCGGGGTCGCGCCTCGGCGTCGGCCACCTCGTCGGCCAGGGCCTGGGCGAGCTCGCGAACCGGGCCGGACGCGCGAAGCGCGTGGTCCAGCGGCAGCTGCTGCCACCGCCGGACCACGCGCTCCAGCTCGACCCTGACCTCGTCAGGGATCGCGGTCATGCTCAGTCGCGGAAGCGCCCGATGAGGCGCAGCATCTCGATGTAGAGCCAGACGACGGTCACGACGAGACCGTGAGCCAGCAGCCAGGAGTACTTCTCCGGGGCGCCGGAGCGGACGGCGTTGTCGATCGAGTCGAAGTCGAGCGCGAGGGTGAAGGCCGCGAGGCCGGTCGCGAACAGCGAGATCCCGATGCCGATCGGACCGCTGCCGCCGAAGCCCCAGCCGCCGCCGACGCCCAGGAGCGCGGCGCCGAGGTTGATCAGGGCGAAGATCGCGTAGCCGATGAGCGCCATGCCCATCATCCGGCGGAACTTGTCGGTGACCTTGATGAAGCCGCCCTTCCAGCCGGCGAACATCGCGCCGAAGACGCAGAGCGTCGCGAGGATGGCGGTCGGGACGGCACCGTCGTAGGCCCGCTCGAAGTTCTGGCTGAGGGCGCCGACGAAGGCACCCTCGAGCACGGCGTAGGTGACGATCAGCGGGACGCTGATGGCCTTCTTGAACGCGATGACGAGGCCGAGGACCAGCGTGCCGATCATCCCGCCGAAGAGCAGGACGAGGCTGGTGGCGGGCATCAGGGCCGAGGCGTACCAGCTGACGGCGCCCACGCCGATGACGATGCCGAACAGCAGCAGGGCCTTCATCATCACGTCGTCCAGCGTGAGGCGGCGCTCGTGCGCGGGGATGACCGGCGGCGCGGCATACATGTCCTGGAGCTGGCCTGCGGACAGGTCGGGCGTGCGCTGCTGGCCGAAGCCGGCGTAGCCGCGCTGCGCCTCCCGGTCGACGCGATCGAAGATCGGGTTGCTCATCGTGGTCTCTCCCAGTGATCGGGCCGTCACGCTCGTGGCGACGGTCTCTCTCAGCATGACGCCACAGCGGCCGGAAATGTTCCCGACAGGCGGCGTCCGTCTCGAACGCACGTCGTGCACGGCTCGCACCGGGCCGGGCCGTACGGTTCGTGTCTTGTGCCCCCGACGGGACTCGAACCCGCACTCGAGCGATTTTAAGTCGCCTGCCTCTGCCGTTGGGCTACGAGGGCAGGCCCAGACTAGAGCGCGACCAGGTCGTATGCCGAGAAGCGGGCCGCCCCCTCGGGTCGGCCCGCTTCTCGTGGCTGCGGCGTCGTGCCGGAGCCAGGTCAGTGCCCCTCAGTCTGTGCCCCTCGGTCTGTGGCCCCTCAGCTGGTGCGGTGCTCGCGGTAGTACTCGATGAGCCCCTGCGTGGACGGGTCCTGCGCGACCAGGGCGTCGGCGTCGCCCTCGATGGCCGGGCCGACCTCCTTGGCGAGCTTCTTGCCGAGCTCGACGCCCCACTGGTCGAACGAGTCGATGCCCCACACGACGCCCTCGACGAAGGTGATGTGCTCGTAGAGCGCGATCAGCTGGCCGAGGGTGGACGGGGTGAGGGCGGGCGCCATGATCGACGTGGTGGGCCGGTTGCCCTCGAACACGCGGGCGGGGACGAGAGCCTCCTCGGTGCCCTCGGCGCGGACCTCCTCGGCGGTCTTGCCGAAGGCCAGCGCCGCGGTCTGGGCGAGGAAGTTGGCGAGGAACAGCTCGTGGACGTCCTGGGCGCCGTCCTTGAGGGGGTGCGACGGGTTCGCGAACGCGATGAAGTCCGCCGGCACGAGGCGGGTGCCCTGGTGGATGAGCTGGTAGAACGCGTGCTGGCCGTTGGTGCCGGGCTCGCCCCACCAGATCTCGCCGGTCTCGGTCGTGACGGGCGTCCCGTCATACCGCATGCTCTTGCCGTTGGACTCCATGGTGAGCTGCTGGAGGTAGGCCGGGAAGCGGTGGAGGTACTGCGCGTAGGGCAGCACGGCGTGCGTGTGGGCGCCGAGGAAGTTGGAGTTCCAGATGTTGAGCAGGCCCATGACCGCGGGGACGTTGCGCTCCAGCGGGGTGGTGCGGAAGTGCTCGTCCATGGTGTGCATGCCGGCGAGGAGCTCGGCGAACCGCTCCGGACCGATGGCCACGGCGAGCGAGGTGCCGATGGCGGAGTCCACGGAGTAGCGACCGCCCACCCAGTCCCAGAACCCGAAGGCGTTGGCCGGGTCGATCCCGAACTCGCTGACCTTGTCCAGCGCCGTCGACACGGCGACGAAGTGCTGCGCGATCGCCGAGAGCGCCTGGTCGCTGTCGCCCTCGCGGATGGCGCCGCGCTCGGCCAAGCCGTCCAGCAGCCACTTCTTGGCGAGGCGGGCGTTGGTGAGGGTCTCGAGCGTCGTGAAGGTCTTGGACGCGACGATGAACAGCGTCTCCTCGGGGTCGAGGTATGCGGTCTTCTCGTGGACGTCGGTGGGGTCGATGTTGGAGATGAAGCGCAGCTCCAGCCCCTCTTGCCCGAACGGCTTCAGCGCCTCGTAGGCCATGACCGGGCCGAGGTCCGAGCCACCGATGCCGATGTTGACGACGTTCTTGATGCGGCGACCCGTCACGCCGGTCCAGCGTCCCGAGCGCACCTCGTCGGCGAAGGCGTAGAGCTTGGCCAGCTCGGCGTGGACGTCCGGGACCACGTCGTGACCCTCGAGCTCGACGACCGTGCCCTCGGGTGCCCGCAGAGCGGTGTGCAGGACCGCACGCTTCTCGGTGACGTTGATGCGCTCGCCGCCGAACATCGCGTCGCGACGCTCGATCAGCCCCACCTGCTCGCCCAGGCGGACTAGCTCGGCGAGGATCCGGTCGTCGACGAGATTCTTGGACAGGTCGACGTGCAGGTCACCGGCGTCCAGGCTCAGGCGGCGCGCCCGGTCGGGGTCGGCGGCGAACCAGCCACGCAGGTCGGGCTCCAGGTCGTCGCGCGCGTCGGTGAGCTCGCGCCAGGCGTCGGTCGTCGTCGGATCGACAGGATGGGGCATGTGGTGCCTTCCTTGCGGTGATGGCGGACGTCAGGGTGTCGTGCGAGGACGCCGTTGTCATCGCTGCGCGGCCTGGGCCACGCACCTATGAATCTAATCACCTCCGCACCTGCCCGGAGCGGGACCCCCCGATCTTGTCGCAGGTCCACGCCGTGCGGTCACCCGCGATGAAACGTTTGAACGATTTAACGAAACCGCGCCGGAGGTCCCCTCGCATCACCTCCCGAAGACCCTGAGGTCGGCCGTCGCGGACTCGCTGTTGTCGACCGCGCGCCGTGACTTATGGTCACACTGCCCACGTCATACGGCTGATTGCTCGGCACATTGAACACTCTGTGCGCCCGGACCCGCCTGGGTTGCGTAGCGACTGCCCCAGGAGCAGCGTGGGCGGCACGCAACCAGGACGCAACCAGAGACGAGGAAGGTGAGCTCCGTGGTCAACGCCGAGCCGTATCGCATCAAGATGGTCGAGCCCCTGCACATGACGACCCGCGCCGAGCGCGAGGAGGCGATCCGGGCCGCCGGCCACAACACCTTCCTGCTCAAGAGCAAGGACTGCTACATCGACCTGCTCACCGACTCGGGCACCTCCGCGATGAGCGACGCGCAGTGGAGCGCCATGATGCTGGGCGACGAGGCCTATGCCGGGGCGCGGTCCTTCGACAACCTGTGGAACGCCGTCGAGGAGTTCTACGGGTTTCCCTACACCTGCCCCACCCACCAGGGCCGCGGCGCCGAGCACCTCATCTCCCAGATCCTCATCACGCCCGGCCAGCACGTGCCCGGCAACATGTACTTCACCACCACCCGCGCCCACCAGGAGCTGGCCGGCGCGACCTTCCACGACGTCATCATCGACGAGGCCCACGACCCGTCCGCCATCCACCCCTTCAAGGGCAACGTCGACCTCGACAAGCTCCGCGCCCTGATCGACGAGGTGGGCGCCGACCAGATCGCCTACATCAACGTCGCGGTCACCGTGAACATGGCCGGCGGCCAGCCCGTCTCCATGGCCAACATTAGGGCCGTCCGCGAGATCTGCGATGAGCACGGCATCATCATGTGGTCCGACGCGACCCGCCTCGCCGAGAACGCCTACTTCATCCAGCAGCGCGAGGAGGGCTACGCCGACACGCCCTGCGCGCAGATCGCCAAGGAGATGCTGTCCCACTTCGACGGCCTGACCATGTCCGGCAAGAAGGACTGCCTGGTCAACATCGGCGGCTTCCTCGCCATGCGCGACGAGGACATCCTGATCAAGGCCCGCGAGCTCGTCGTCCTCTACGAGGGCATGCCGACGTATGGCGGGCTGGCCGGTCGCGACCTGGAGGCCATGGCCGTCGGCCTGCGCGAGGCGCTGGACGACGACTACCTCGCCCACCGCATCGGCCAGGTGCGCTACCTCGGCGAGCGTCTGATCGAGGCGGGCATCCCCGTGGTGCAGCCCATCGGCGGCCACGCGGTGTTCCTCGACGCGCGTGCCTTCCTGCCCCACGTCCCCCAGGACGAGCTCCCGGCCCAGTCGCTCGCCGCCGAGATCTACGTCGAGTCCGGGGTGCGCGCCATGGAGCGCGGCATCGTCTCGGCCGGCCGCACCAAGACCGGCGAGCACAACCACCCCAAGCTCGAGCTCGTCCGGCTGACGATCCCCCGGCGCGTCTACACCAACGCCCACATGGACGTCGTCGCCGACGCCGTGATCGCCGTCTGGCAGCGGCGCGCATCGATCCGCGGTCTGCGGTTCGTCTACGAGTCTCCGACGCTGCGGTTCTTCACCTCGCGGTTCGAGCCGCTGCCGGTCTCGCCCCTCCCCGTCCACGAGGGCACGCAGGAGGAGCACGCCCTCGCCCACTGACCTGCTCGCCCATCCCCCGCTGCCCCCGGCCCCATCACCCGGGGGCAGCACCCTGCTCGGGGTCACAGCCGAGCGATCACCTCGTCGAGCATCGTCTCGGTCAGGCGGCCGGTGAAGGTGTTCTGCTGGCTGACGTGATAGCACCCCACGAGGCGGATCTCCTTGCCCCGCGCGGTGATCAGGGTGGCCTCGGCGCCGTGGCCGAACTTCGGCGCGGGACGCGGCACGGTCCAGCCGAGTCGTCTCGCGGCGCCGATCGCCTGCGCCCAGCCGATGCCGCCGAGGGCGAGCAGGCTCTCGAGATCGCGCTCCACGAGGGTGATCTCACGATCCAGCCACGGTGCGCAGGTGGCCTTCTCCAGGGTCGAGGGCTGGTTGTCCGGGGGCGCGCAGTGCACCGGGGCCGTGATGCGCACGCCGTGCAGCTGGAGGCCGTCTGCCGCGTGCACGCTGGTGGGCTGGCTGGCCAGGCCCGCGCGGTGGAGCGCGGCATACAGCCAGTCCCCGCTGCGGTCCCCGGTGAAGATCCGGCCGGTCCGGTTGGCCCCGTGGGCGGCGGGGGCGAGCCCGACGATCAGCGCGCGCGGGTGCGGGTCGCCCCACCCCGGCGCCGGGCGGCCCCAGTAGGGCTGGTCGGCGAACGCCGCCCGCTTGGTCTCCGCGACGCTCTCGCGCCACGCGACGAGCCGCGGGCAGGCCTGGCAGACAGCCACTCTCGCGTCGAGCTGGTCCAGGGTCCGGGCCGACCCGGCCAGCCGTATGACGTCCTCCGGGGCTGCGGCACGCGGGGTGCGGGGCCGCGAGGGATCCCCCGGCCAGCCGGTGCCCGGCGGCACCGGCGACGGGTGGAGGTCGCCGGTGCCGGGGTGCGGGAGGAGCAGGTCCATGCCCCGCAGGATGCCACCCCACCCCGCCGACCGGTCACTTACCGACCCACACCCCGCCCATGACCGACCACTCGGCGAGGAGGGACCCCGCCGAGTGGTCAGCTTCGGACGCGCTCAGGGGGTCGTCGTCCCGGTCGGGGTGGGCGTCGGGGACGCGCCGGTCGACGTGGGTGCGGTCGAGGGCCCGGAGGTCGTCGTCGGGCCGCCGCTCGGGTTGGACGTCGAGCTCGGGCTGGACGTGGGTGTGGGACCGGCGGACGAGCTCGCGCCGGGCGACGGGGTGGCCGGCTGCACGGGCAGCAGCGGCGGCAGGGTGGCGGGCGGACGCCAGGCGTACTCCTCGGCGTCGAGCTGTTCCTGGGTGGGGCTCCAGGCGTCGGTGCCCGGCAGGGTCAGCGGCACGGTGTTGCGCTGAGCCTGCCCGTAGCTGTCGACGGAGGCGATCCGGTCCGGCAGGTCGTTCGGCCGCACGACCAGGGGGCTACCGCCCTCGTCGAACAGTCGCCCGGGGAACCGGGTTGCCCTGCTGGTCGTAGACGAAGACGTTGGCCACCTCGACACCTTCCCTGGACAGTCCGGACGGCGCCGCAGGCTGGGAGTACACGGCCGGCAGGTAGTTCCCGTCCCCGTAGAACCGCTCGACCAGCTGCGCCCCGAATACCAGCGAGGCGACCACGGCGATCGTGTTGGCCAGGCCGATCGCCAACCGAGCAGCCCTGGGCACCCCCCTGCCGCGCCAGCCGATCCACACGCTCAGGGGCACGGCGGCGAGGAGCAGCAGCACGCTCGCCACCTGCCCCAGGCCCAGCATCGCGTTGATGCACCACACGGCGAGGAAGCCCGCAGCAGCCACCACGCCGGGTGGAGCGTCCTGACATAGTCGCGCGGGTGACGCAGCCACGGATGCCGTTGCAGCGCAGCGTCATACGACTCCCGCACGGTAGCCGTGGCCTCCCGCATCCCCCTGGTGCGGGAGGCCACGGCGGATCGTGGGGGCAGGCCGGCAGCGGCGCGCAGCTCGGCGGCGTAGGTCTCGGGCTCGCCGAGACGGGCGACGAGCGAGCCTGCCTCCGAACGGATCTCGGCCAGGTCGGCCTCCATGCCGGAGGTCAGCTCGTCGACGTCGTCGGCGCGCAGGTCGTCCAGCGCCCGCCTCACCCGCGCCACGTAGTCGCGGATCTCGTTGTCGCCCAGCACGATCGTGTCGCTCATGCCACTGCCTCCGCATCCTTGAGCAGGTCGTTCATGGTCCCGGCGAAGGTCCGCCAGGTCTTGCCCTGGCGCTCGAGGATCGCGCGCCCCTCGCCGGTGATGCCGTAGTACTTGCGGTGCGGGCCCTCGTCGCTCGGCACGACGTAGGACGTCAGCGCGCCGGCCGCGAAGAGCCGGCGCAGCGTGCCGTACACGCTGGCCTCCCCCACGTCCTCGAGACCCGCCGCCCGGATGCGCCGGACGACGTCGTAGCCGTAGCCGTCCTCGCGCGCCACCACGGCCAGGACGGCGAGGTCGAGCACGCCCTTGACGAGCTGAGTGGTCTCCATGGGCACCTCCTTCTTCCACATCGCACACTACCGCGCAATCCGCACTAGTGTCCACAGCGAGATAGTCACGGTCCGGTCTCGTGGCGTCGTTCGGCACCTGCACCTTCGTCGTCGGTATGCCGGACCGTCGGCGCATGACGAAGGGCCGCCCCGCGACGGCGGGACGGCCCTTCGTGACCGGGGCTGACTCGTGGCAGGCCGCCCGACGCTGTGGTCGGCGGCCGCCGGTCGGGTCAGGCGTGGGTGCGAAGGCGACGGGCTGCGGCCACCACCGCACCGGCCGCGGCCACCAGCCCCAGCCCCAGCCCCAGCCCCAGACCACCGGCCACCATCGGCGCGGGCGAGTCGGACGTCTGGGCTGACCTCTGCGCCGCGGGCTGCCCCGCCACGGGCTGGGCCGCTGCCGGCGCACCGCCCGCCGCGAATCCGCCTGCGGTGCCGGACCGGTCGTAGCCGGAGCCCGGCAGCTTGTCGGCGTACTTGGCGTGCACGGTGCGCTGGTAGTCGCGCAGCGCCATGCCGGCACCGACGGCTGCCCGCGCCTCGTCGTTGAGGGGCAGCACGCGATCGCCCTTGACGGCATACCAGGCGTTGATCTGCGGCTCGCGGAACAGCGAGCCACCGGAGGCCTTGCGGGCCAGCTGGGCCTCGAGGCCCCCACCGGCCGCGTTGACGGCCTCACGTCCGCGGCAGGTCGCGTCAGCGCGAGACGTAGCCCGCCGCCACCGCATCGGCGGCGGGGACGTCCTTGGCGATGAGGCCCTGCGAGCGCATGAACGCCGTCATCGACGCCCACTGCGCCGGGTCCAGCCGACCGCTGACCGCCCCGTCCTTGGTGAGCATCACCTTGACCGTGGCGTCCAGCGTGGCGCGGGCCGCGGTGGCGGCCTTGGCGTCCGCGAGGTTGGGCACGTGCCGCGACGAGTCCTTGATGGTCTGCTCCGGGTCGGAGGCCATCGTCTGGATGCCGTCGAGCATGCCGTCGGCCACCGCGCGCACCCGCGCCGGGTTGGCCTGCAGATATTTCCTCGTCGTGACGAGCGAGATGGACACGAGCGGGACCTCACCGGTCGCGGTGAGCGGGATCGAGCGCACGTCGAGCCCCGCGAGCCGCATCTGCACGGTGTCGTTGTTGGCATAGCCCATGACGGCGTCGACCTTGTCGGTCGCGAGGGCGGCCTGGCTGGTGTAGCCGATCTCGGTGACCCGCACGTCCTGGTCCGTGATCCCGGCGGCCTTGAACATCGCCAGGGCCCCGAGCCAGCTCTCGCCATACCGCCCGGGCACCCCGAGGGACCGGCCCTTGAGGTCGGCCGGAGTCTTGATCGGGGAGTCGGCCGGGACGATCAGCTCGACGGGGTACCGCCGGTAGTAGGAGGCGACCGCGACGAGGTCCAGGCCCTTGGCCCGCGCCTCGACCATCTCGTCGCCCCCCGCGATCACGAGGTCCTCCTGCCCGGAGGCGATCGCGGTGAACAGCCCCTCCTGCGCGCCGTGGTGCCGGACCGTCACGTCGGCCCCCCGCTTGCGGAAGTAGCCCTGCTCGATCCCCACGTAGAACGGTGCGAACTGGATGTTGGGGATGTAGGTCAGTCCCACCGTGGCCTTGTCACCCCCGGCGCTGCTGCCGGCGGGGGTGGCAGCGGTGGACGACCGGACCACCTGATCGCTGCCGCTGCCGCTGCCGCCGCCGCACGCGGCCAGCGCCAGCACCGAGGTGAGTCCGGCGGCGGTGAGCAGGGATCGGCGGGTGATGGTCACGGGGAGTGGTCCTCTCGAGGGGTGCTGCGGGGGGTGGCTGATGGGGGGTGGGGACGGTTCGAGGTCAGCCGCGCGGGGTCTCGCGGACGTCGGCGACGATCGAGGAGCGTCGCTCGACGACCAGGAGCAGGGTGTATGCCGAGGCCGCGATGGCGCACAGCATGACGATCACGGCGACCATCCCGGCGGTGTCGACGGCGTCGCGCTGCAGGGTGAGCAGGGTGCCGAGTCCCTCGCCGCCCATGACCATCTCGCCCACGACCGCCCCGGTCACCGACAGGGTGAAGCCGTTGCGCAGCCCGGCGAGGACGTTGGGGAGCGCCAGGGGTGCCTCGACGTGTCGCAGCAGGTCCCAGCTGCCGGCGCCGTCGATCCGGGCGGCGTCGACCACCTCGTGCGGCACGTGGGTGAGGCCGACGACCGAGGAGATGAGGATGGGAAAGAACACCATGAGCGAGCACAGCGCCACGATCGCGGTCAGGCCGTAGCCGACCCAGAGCACCAGCAGCGGCGCGAGCGCGATGGCGGGGATCGCCTGGGTGGCGCCGAGGAAGGGGGTGACGGCGGCGCCGACCCAGCGCGAGCGGTGGATCAGCACGGCCAGCGGCAGGGCGACGGCCGCGCCGAGCGCGCAGCCCCCGAGCGCCTCGGCGAGGGTGAGCGCGACATAGGGCCACACCACGGGTCCACCGAGCATGCCCACCAGCCGCGTCGCGACGTCGACCGGGCCGGGCAGCAGGAAGGCGGGCAGACCGCCATAGGCGGCGACCAGCTCCCAGACGGCGAGCAGGACCGCGCCGAGCGCCAGGGGCGCCAGCCAGGTGTGCCTCGCGTGTCGGGACATCCTCACCTCCGGTCGACTCCCGTGCCGTTGCTGCGTGGCTGCGCCGGGGTCACCGTCGGTCGACGGACGTGCGCCAGGTGCGGCTCCGACCCGGTCGCGACGACCGGAGCGGGCGCCGACGAGGCGCCGCGTGCTGCCTCCCATCCGGACTTTCACCGTCGGTCCTGGAGTTCCACCAGGTCAACCGCCCACCTCGAGAGGTGGTCGGGTCGCGGACTGTCACCGCCGGCTCGGAATTGCACCGACCCCGGAGCACGTGCTCCCCCCAGTGTAGGCCCGTGGCCGGCCTCCCTCGGTCAGTCGACCGAACCCGCCAGGCGCAGGCAGACGCCGTCGAGGATGTCGTGCTCGGAGGAGACGACGAGGTCGTCGGCGCCCGCCCCCACGACGCGCTCGACGATCCGGCCCCAGATCAGGGCCCCGGGCCCGATGACGTCGACGCGGCCCGGGTGCATGAACGGCAGCGCCGCTCGGCTCGGTCGGTCCAGGCGCACCAGGTCCGCGCAGGCGGCGCGGACCACGTCGGCCGGGAGCCGGGACAGGTGGATGACCTCGGGGTCGTATGCCGCGAGCCCCATCGCGTGCGCGGTCACCGTCGTCACGGTGCCGGCGACGCCGACCAGCGTGCGCACGCCGGTGAGCTCGACCGTGCTGCAGGCCAGGTCGAGCTGCCGGTCGACCTCCGCCAGGGCGGCGGCGAGCTCGTCGGCCGTCGGCGGGTCGTGGTGCAGGTAGCGCTCGGCGTGCCGCACGCACCCCATGTCGACCGACCGGGCCGCCTCGACGACACCCTCAGCCGTCCCGCGCACCAGCTCGGTGGACCCGCCGCCGAGGTCGACGACGAGGTAGGGGCCGGGGATGCCGGCCGCCACCAGGTCACCCGTCGCGCCGAGGAAGGACAGCTCGGCCTCCTCGTCGCCGCTGATCACCTCGGGGACGACGCCGTCGTGCCCGTGCTCGGCGAAGGCGGCTCTCACCCCGGCCGCGAAGTCTTCCGCGTTGCCGGCGTCGCGGGCGGCCGAGGTCGCCACGAAGCGCACGGCCGAGACGCCGAGGCCGGCGCACTGCTCGGCATACTCGCGCGACCGTCCGAGAGCCCGCTCCATCGCGGCCTCGGAGATGCGCCCGGTCCGGTCGACCCCCTCGCCGAGACGGACGACCTCCATGCGGCGGACCACGTCGTGCAGCGCGCCGACGGCAGGCGCGGCAGGCCCATCAGGCACGGCGACGTCGACGTCCGCGACCAGGAGGCGGATGGAGTTGGTGCCGCAGTCCACGGCCGCGACGCGACGAACGGCCCCGTCGGTCACCGGCGCTCCCAGCCGTCCTCGGTGGGGGCGACGCAGGGTCCGGGGGCCCACCACTCCCCCACGGCCTCGACGGCCTCGTCCCCCAAGGGGTTGACGCCGGGCCCGGCAGCCAGCGCGTGACCGGCGAGGACGTGCAGGCACTTGACGCGGGTGGGCATCCCCCCGGCCGAGATGCCGTCGATCTCGGGGACCGAGCCGAGCTCGGCGCGGTCGGCGAGGTAGGCCTCGTGCGACCGCCGGTAGGCGCCCGCCAGCGCCTCGTCGTCCCGGAGGCGTTCGCTCATCTCGCGCATCACGCCCTGCGCCTCGAGGGTCGACAGGGCACCGGTCAGCCGTGGGCAGGTGGCGTAGTAGGTGGTCGGGAACGGCGTGCCGTCCGGCAGCCTCGGCAGGGTGCGCAGGACGTCAGGACGTCCGCACGGGCAGCGGTGGGCGACCTCGACGACGCCGCGCGCCTCGCGCCCGAGCTGGGCGTGGACCGCTGCGGCGTCCTCGTCGGTGAGACCCGGTGCGGGCGTGGTGGACTCGTTGCTCATGCGGTGGCCTTGGCCTTCGGGAGGAGAGGTATGTCGGGAGCCCGGCGTCAGCGCGTGGGCGAGGCACCGGGCGAGGTGCGGCCGCCGGGGGCGCTGCCGGACGGGGTGGAGCCGGGGCGGGGGGTGTCCGAGATCGTGGGCTGCGGCGTGGGCGTCGGGCCACCCTCGGCCGGGGCCACCGTCGGGTCGAGGCCGAGGCGGTCCGCGCTGGACAGGGAGGTCCAGACCTTGGAGTACCACGGGACCTGCTGCGCCTCCAGGTCGACCCCGACCACCTGGGCGTCCACCGAGGTGCGCCGGCCCCTCTGCGGGTCGAGCACGGTGTACGACGTCTCGCCAGGCTTGACGAAGTGCAGCCGGGAGCGGATCTGCTGCTCGAGGAAGGCCTGGTCGTCCCACTTGGCGCGTTCGCGCATCAGGTCGTCGACCTGGCGCTGCTGCTCGACGATGGAGTGCTCGAGGGTCGCGATCTGGTCGCGCTGCTCGAGATAGCGACGCAGGGTGGGGACGAGCATGATCGCGAGCATCACGACGATGGCCGCGAGGCCCAGCAGGCGCCGCACCGTGGCCGGTCGCATCCGGCCGCGAGGCCCACCCGCTCCTCGTGAGCCACCGGTCCCTCGCGGGCCGCCCGGCCCGCCGGATCCCCCGACGCCGCCACCCTCACCAACGCGGCGACGAGGACCCTCCGCGGGCCGACGCTGCCGGTCGCCGGCACCGGCCGGGCGCCGGGACGAACCCGCGGCAGCACCGGAGGAGGGACGTCGCGCGGGGCGTGACGTCCCTCCTCGGGAGGTGCTGGATGGCATGTGCTCCAGACTAGGCGCTGGCGCCCTTGAAGCGCGGGAACGCGCCCGCACCGGCGTAGACGGCCGCGTCGTCGAGCTCCTCCTCGATGCGCAGGAGCTGGTTGTACTTGGCGACGCGCTCGGACCGGGCCGGGGCACCGGTCTTGATCTGGCCGCAGTTGGTGGCGACGGCCAGGTCGGCGATGGTGACGTCCTCGGTCTCGCCGGACCGGTGCGACATCATGCAGCGGTAGCCGTTGCGGTGGGCCAGGTCGACGGCGTCCAGCGTCTCGGTGAGCGAGCCGATCTGGTTGACCTTGACCAGCAGGGCGTTGGCGGTGTCGCTGGAGATGCCGCGCTGCAGCCGCTCGGGGTTGGTGACGAACAGGTCGTCGCCGACCAGCTGGACCTTGTCGCCGAGCTGCTCGGTGATGGACTTCCAGCCGTCCCAGTCGTCCTCGTTGAGCGGGTCCTCGATGGAGACGAGGGGGTAGGCCGCGACGAGCTCCGCGTAGTACGCGATCATCTCGTCGGCCGACTTGCTGCCGCCCTCGAAGGCGTAGGAACCGTCCTGGTAGAACTCGGACGCCGCGACGTCGAGCGCCAGGGCGATGTCCTTGCCGGGCTCGTAGCCCGCGGCACGGATCGCGTCGAGGATGAGGTCCAGCGCGGCGCGGTTGGACTCGAGGTTGGGGGCGAAGCCGCCCTCGTCGCCGAGACCGGTGGCCAGTCCACGCTCCTTGAGCACGGACTTGAGGGCGTGGTAGACCTCGGCGCCCCAGCGCAGGGCCTCCTTGAAGGAGGGCGCGCCGATGGGGGCGATCATGAACTCCTGGATGTCGACGTTGGAGTCGGCGTGCGACCCACCGTTGAGGATGTTCATCATCGGGACGGGCAGGACGTGGGCGTTGGGGCCGCCGACGTAGCGGAACAGCGGCAGACCGGCCGACTCGGCGGCGGCCTTGGCGACGGCGAGGGAGACGCCGAGGATCGCGTTGGCGCCGAGCGAGCCCTTGTTGTCGGTGCCGTCGAGGGACAGCATCTCGTTGTCGACGAGGCGCTGCTCGGTGGCCTCGTAGCCGAGGACGCGCGGGGCGATCTCGTCCAGCACGGCGTTGACGGCGTCCTCGACGCCCTTGCCGAGGTAGCGACCCTTGTCGCCGTCACGACGCTCCACGGCCTCGAACGCTCCGGTGGATGCGCCGGACGGGACGGCGGCACGCGCGATGGTGCCGTCCTCCAGGGCGACCTCGACCTCGACGGTGGGGTTGCCACGCGAGTCGAGGATCTCGCGTGCGCCTACTGCTTCGATGTTGGCCACAAGTACTCTCCTGATCGATGGTGAGCGGTGCGGCTCGAGCCTATCCCGTGCGCCGCAGCGGGCGCGCCGGGGTCTGCGGCCAACCGTGCCGTCGTCCGAGCGGTGGACAGGCACCGGCCCGTATGCCGTCCACCCGGCCCCTCACCAGCCTCTCGCCGACCGCTCAGGCGTCGCCGTCGGCCGTCGCGGCGAGGCGCAGGACCGTCCCCCGCAGGGCCTGCTCGGCGTCGATGCCCCGGCCCCGGGCATCGAGGACGAGGGCCAGCAGGGCGGCCCCGACATCGTCACCCTGCGGCGCCGCGGCGGCGGCGAGCAGCTCGCCCCGCCCGGTCCGCTCGAGCCGCGAGGCGGTCTTGGCCGCCAGGGCGAGCGCCGGCAGGGACGCGGGGATGCCGTCGAGCAGGCCGGTCCGGTCGGGCTTCTCGAGGGCCTTGATGGCCTCCCAGCCGGCCTCGACGTCGGCAGGGCCCGACACCACCGCGTCCGCGAAGACGTGGGGGTGGCGCCGCTGGAGCTTGGTGATGATCGCGTCCGCGACGTCGTCCACGTCGAACGGCTCGGTGGCGTGCTCCTGACCGACCCTGGCGTGGAAGGCCACCTGGAGCAGCACGTCCCCCAGCTCCTCGACCAGGTGCTCACGGTCGCCGGAGGCGATGGCGTCGGCGAGCTCGTGCGCCTCCTCCACGGCATACGGCGCGAGGCTCTCGTGGGTCTGCTCGGCGTCCCACGGGCAGCCGCCCGGGGAGCGGAGCCGGTCCATGACGGCCACGAGGTCGAGCAGCCGCTCGCCGGGGCGGGGCCGCTCGACCTCGTCGGTCGTCGTCATGTCAGGGTGCGGGAGCCGGGCTGGGCGCACCGGCCGCGTCCGCCACGAGCCAGTTGCGGGTCTCGGGCCCGATCTGCAGGGTCTTGCGGTCGAGCGAGCCGTAGCGCGGGTTGAGCTCGATGTCGGCCTGCTTCAGCTGCTGGACGACCTTCTCCTCGGTGGCGGGGTCCATGCTGTTGAGGGCGAGCGCCGTGCGGACGAAGTCGAGCGTGGACCGGGACGGGTTCTCGACCTTGTCCAGCAGCTTCCTGGCGGCGTCGTCGGACACGCCCTTGCCGGACTGCTGCACGGCGGGCAGGACGTAGCGGCCGAAGGTCAGCAGGCTGACGACGTTGGCGGGCTGCACCGGCTGCGTGACCTGCGAGGATCCGCCGTTGAACTCGCGGGCCGCGGTCTGCACGTCGGACTCGAGGATGGGCTGGCCGTCGACGATCGCCGCGGCGCGGGACTGGGAGCCCTGGTCGCACCCGGTGAGGAGTCCGGTGGCCGCGACCACGGCGGCCAGCGTCCCGGTGAGCACGCGCTTGGAAGCCAACACCATCAAGTCCTCTCAGCAAAGGGTCTGCATCGTCCGCCTCGGGGACCGTGGCGACGCGGTCCCAGCCTAGTCGGTGGTCGTGGGTGCCACGACCGGGGTGGGGATCGTCGGCGTGGGGATCGTCGGCGGGAGCAGCGGCCGCGTCGCCCGGACCTCACCCGCCCCGTCGGTCACCCAGCGGGCGCGGACCGCCGAGTAGGCCGGGGCGGACGCGAAGCGCCAGGCCCAGCCGAGGTCGCGGAAGCCCCCGAGCGCCTCCTCGACCTCGACCTGCGCGTGCCCCCGGGCCGGGACGGCGAGCTCGAGCTCCGCGTCGAGGACGGCGTCGCCCTCGAGGTCCAGGGCCTCCAGCCGGAGCGTCCCTCGCACCGGGCGCCCCGTGTCGTTGACCGCCTCGAGCAGCACCCCGTCCAGACCACGATCGAGGAGCAGCAGCGCCACCGGCGCGAGCACCTCGGGCAGCGCGAGCAGCGGCGCCTTGGGCGCGCCGATCACGTCGATCAGCCCCCACCCCGGGCCTGGTGCGAGGTCGCGGTGGGCCAGGACGATCGCGCCGCCGGTCGGGGTGGGCGAGCTGCGCCACCAGGCGAAGCTCTCGGTCATGACCCGGGCGACGGTCCGGCGCTGCAGGTCCTCCCAGCCCTCCGTGGTGAGCTGCCTGGCGGCTGCGTCGACGTCGGTGTCGACGCCGGTGTCGCCGTTGTCGGCGCCGGCGGGGTAGCGACCGATCCACGCCCGCACGTAGTGGTCGGTGACGTCCACGAAGTCCCACGACGTCCCCCGGTCGTGCGGGGCGGCCCGGCGCCACGCGGATCCTCTGCCCCGGTCGTCGGGGGCCGGCAGCAGGCCCAGGTCGTCCAGCTCCGCCATGGTCGACGGCTCGGGCGGTATGGCGAACGTCAGCGCCTCGGACGCGAAGGACACGCGCGCGGTGCGGGCGTCCTCGAGCGGCCGCAGGTAGGCCCCGACGCCGAAGTAGTGGCTCACGCCGTGCTCGATGCTGACCGGGCGGGGCCCGCCGGACGGGCTCGAGGTCACGTGGATCGCTCCGGGCACGAGCTCGTCCGCGAGGCGCGGGAGCAGGTCGTGCAGGGCCGTCATCCGCCGTCGCTCGGGGGGCAGACCCATGAGGGTGGGCTGCTGCTCGGTCTCGGTGCCGCCGCAGACGACGGCGAGGTGCGGCCAGCCGCCCCAGGCGCCGAGCTGGTCCCGGAGCTCGGCCTCGAGCTCGGCGAGCCAGGCCTCGTCCTCGGGCGGGTCGAAGGTCGCGAGCATGGCGTCCTGCCACACGAGCAGACCGCGTTCGGCGGCGAGCTCGCGCAGGACCTGGTCGGCATAGGTGCCCGTGCCAGGGATGCGGACGAGGTTGATGCCGGCGGCGACGAGGGCGTCCAGGTCGCGGGCCACCTCGGCCGGGTCGCTGGTCCAGCCGAGCGGGTCGGTGGTGGCCCAGACGACCCCCCGGACGAAGACGTCGACGCCGTTGACGGCGATCGCGAAGCGGTCGTCCTCGCGGCGGGCCCTGATGTGGGAGAAGCCGATCCGCCGGTCCAGGACCGTCTCGCCCCCGACCCGGACGTGCAGGCGGCGCAGCCGAGGCAGCCCGTGGGTGTGCGGCCACCACAGGGTCGCGCCGTCGTCGCCGGACACGACGCCCACGTCGTGCGACAGGCGCAGGTGCCATGCCCCGTCGTCCTCGAGGGCGGGCTCGGCGGTCAGCCGCTCCCCGTCCAGGGTCACCTCGACCGGGAGCGGTTCCGCGGCCCGCACGTGCAGCGCGAGCCGGGCGGTCCAGCCGTCGGGTGCCGGCTCGACCTGCGTGCGGATCGACACGACCTCCGCGCGGGGACGGGCGCGCAGGCCGGCCTCCCCGAGGATGCCGACCGGGGGCAGGACGCCCTCCCAGGTGGGGATGCGCCCGAGCAGCGGGGTCCGCCGCCACCGCAGGCTCGGGTCGGGCAGGAGCGAGCTGCGCCAGCGGGGACGGGGCTTGCGGGGCACGGGCGTCTCGCCGAAGGACGCAATCCGCACGGCGATCTCGTGCGGTCCGGCCGTGAGCGCGCCGAGATCGATGACGTGACGGCGGAAGGCGTTGTCGCTGCGCAGGATCCGCTGACCGTCGAGGTAGACGTCGGCGTGCGTGGCGATCCGGTCCAGCACCAGCCGGGCGCGCGGGAGCGGCTGGTCGAGGATGACGTTGCCGCGCAGCCACCAGGTGCTGTGGTCGGCCTCCGCGAGCGCCGGGACGCCATACGCCTCGACCACGGCGGCCGAGGCCGCGAGGGACCCGGGCACGACCGCCGCGACCCAGCCGTCCTGCGGCCAGGAGCCAGGCCCTGGCTGCTCGCCCGGATCGAACCGCCTCACCTGCCAACGGATCTCGACGGGGTCCGCACCGGCGGCGAGGACGGTCATCCCAGCTGGGCGGCGACGCGGTCGATGGCGCTCCCCCACCGCTCGGTGGCGCGCTGCAGGGTGGGCTCGAGGTCGCGCGCGCGGCCGCCCGTGATGCGGGCGAGGGCGAACTGGAGGTTCTTCATCTCCTGCGAGACGACGTCGAAGTCGTCTGCGGCCGTGCGCAGCTCGTCGGCATCGAGACCAGGCTGCGAGTCGCGGTCGGGGTCGTCGCCGTCGGCAGCACCGTCGGCGAGCCAGCGGGTCGCGTCCGCCGCAGCCTGGGCGGTGAGCCCCAGCTGCCGGGTGGCGGTGAAGGAGTAGAGGTGGAAGAACGCGAAGCCCCGATCGGGCAGCGTCGGCGCGACCTCGCGGACCGAGTCGCACAGGTCGGCCACTGGGTTGCCGGCGGGTCGGCGCGCGAGGGGACGGGCAGCGAGCACCGTTGCCCGGCGGCGGATCTCGGCCTCGTCCCGGACCAGCCCGTCGAGCCGGACGCGCTCGACGTAGGGCTGCGGAGCGCACGTCGGCAGGTCGCGCAGGGCCAGCGCGCCGTCGTAGTCGTCTCCCTGCAGCGCGTAGAGGCCGGAGTTGTGGAAGTAGGTCATCGCGCGCGCCTCGGGGTCCACGCGGACGGGCACGATCGTCGTCTTGACGCGCTCGGCGCCGTAGGACACGCCATCGGTGTCCGGCAGGTAGTAGGCGTCCGACTCCACGGTCAGCAGCTCACCGGCCCCGAGGTGGTCCAGCACGTGCTCCTCAACCGTGCGCCACAGGTTGATCTCGGCGACCTCGATGCCGTAGAGGTCGCGCAGGTCGTCGGTCTGCGCCTTGAGGAAGGCCCACGCCCCGGGGACGGTGCCTGCGCTGTAGGCGCACACGCCCAGCGGCTCGGGCGGGAGCCCGAGGGCGGCGGCGATCTCGATCCAGATGTCGAGGTAGCAGTTGGTCTGGGTCCAGACCCGGTCGTCGCGGTGCAGCGGGTGGGGCGTGAAGGTGTCGGCCCGCAGGTGGTCGAGCGGCATCCTCGGTCAGGCCTGCGCGTCGAGCCCCAGCCGGGCCCGCACCTCGGTCGGCCAGGACGGGACGTCCATGCCGTGCGTCGCGAACAGCGCGACAGTGACCCGCTCCAGGCCGAAGCCGATGCAGGAGCTGTGGGCGAGCTGCCCGTCGGCCGTCGTGATGTCGAAGTCCAGCCCGAAGTGGTCGTTGTGGTAGTTGGACGAGCCGAGGGCGGTGCCGGAGTGCTCCTCGCCGTAGACCTTGCACTCGAACTCGACCTTGAGGCCGGCGTCCAGCTGGCCGGCGGCAAAGATCTTGGCGGCGCGGCCGAAGAAGGGGTCGTTGGCCGGCACCTCCTCGATCTGCAGCCCGATGGAGGTCAGCAGCTCGGGGCCGACGCGACGCCCGATCTCACGGTGGGCCTGGGCCTGCTCCGGCGTGCCGATGCAGACCTTCTCGCGCATGCGGAAGGACACGAGCCGCATGGGGTCGTCGGACGGCTCGTGCCGGAAGCAGCGGTTGCCGGTCTCGTAGGTCACGCCCCGCTCCAGGCGCGTGCCCGCGTGCAGCGGGTAGGTCTGGTGGCAGGGCGCGGACAGCAGGTCCAGGCGCGCGGGGACGAGGTGCGTCGTCCAGTCCTCACCGGCGTTCTTGTCGACCACCATCGCCTTGTGCGCCTTGGTGTCGCCGGTGAACACGTCGACCGAGCCGATGAGCTGGGGGAACGAGTCGAGGTAGCCGGTCTTCTCGAACACCGGCTGCGTGAGCAGCGGGGGGAAGGAGATGACCGTCACGTCCTCGGTGGGCTGCATCTCGTGGACGAGTCGCTCCACCCCGGCCAGGACGTCCTCGAAGGTGCCGGTGAACGCGGACAGCCCGCGCAGCGGCAGCTCGACCATGTGGCCGGCCTCGACGAGGTCCCGGCGCAGGGCCAGCTCGCGGTCGTGACGTGAGGTCATGTGGGTCTCCTGTCAGCCCTTGTAGATGAGCTCGAGCTGGGCGGTGTTGCCGAGGATCCGGTCGTTGTTGACCATCAGCTGAGCGCCGTAGGCGTCCCGCAGCTGGCGATCCAGGCTCACCGCCCCCGTCCGACGATAGCCCGCGATACCCACGATCAGCAGGGCTTTGGCCACGATGTCCACGACCGTCTCGGCGCTGTAGACCTTGAGGGTGTTGTAGCCGATCGCCCGGCCCATCAGCGTCGCGGCCTGGGACGTGGGGTCGACCTCGAGGTAGCCGGCCGTGGCGCCGTGCACGCGGGCCCGGAAGGTCTCGAGCACGACCTCCAGCTCGGCCATCCGCAGGCCCGTCACCGGCTGCAGCTGCCCCGACCGGCGGGCGGCCTGCCGGACCACGCCACGTGCCGTCGCCGTCGCGCCCTCGGCGAGCCCCAGCCAGCAGGAGGACCACAGGGAGTGCGCGACCGGCAGCATCGTGCGGGCCGACAGGTCGGCGTAGTCGTCGGGAAAGATCCGGTCCTGGTGGGAGCGGGCCGTGAGCACGAAGCCGGGGCTGCAGGTGCCGCGGAAGCCCATCGTGTCCCAGTCGCCCAGGGGCTCCAGCGTCAGGTCGGCCTTGTCGCACACGACGAGGACCTGGTCGCTCTCGACCGCCTCGGCATCCTTGCGCGCCGTGACGAAGATGAGGTCGGCCTCGACGCCGTAGGAGATGACGGGAGCCTTCTTGACCAGCTCGAAGGTGCCGTCGTCGGCGCGGTCGACGTGGCACAGGCTCCGTCGGACGTCACCGCCGATGCCCATCTCGGTGGTGGCGGAGCCGACGAGCAGCTGGTCGGCGGCGATGCGCCGCATCAGCTCCTGGAGGTAGGGGGTGCGACCGTGGTGCACCAGGCACCCCACCTGGATCTGGTGCATCGCAAAGATCATGGCGGTCGAGGCGCAGCCCTTGGCGAGCTCCTCGCAGGCGAGCCCGATCTGCACCACGTCGGCCCCGAGGCCGCCGAGGTCGGTGGGGATCCAGGCCCCGAGCAGGCCCGCCTCGCGCAGCGCGGTCATGGCCTCGCGCGGGAAGCGGGCGTCGCGGTCGACGTCGGGGGCGTGGACGGCGGCCACCTCGGTGGCGATGCGCCGGGCCTCCGCGACGACGTCCGTGGCGGTGGCTGCGGCGGAGCCGACGGAGCCGGTGCCCGTGGTGCTGGTGCTGGTGGCGCTGCCCGTCATCAGTCCTCCACCAGCGGCGCGAGCGCGGCCTGGAGGGCGTCGACGGACGCGAAGGTGCTCTTGACGAGCAGCTCGTCCGGGATCTCGATGTCGAGGGTGTCCTCGAGCTCGAGGACCACGTTGACGGTCGCGTGGGAGGTCAGCCCGGCGGAGTAGAGGTCGGCGTCGGCGCCGATCTGGTGGGCATCAACCTTGAGCCGGCCGGCCTCGGCCAGGGCGTCACGGATGGTGGTGGTCAGCGAGTCGACAGACATGGAGCCCTCTGGTGCGCGGGTGACGATGACATGGCACGAGCGACCACAGGTTCCCCCTCGGGTCGCTCGTCCTTGAGCCTAGTGCGGACCCCTGGCGTCCACCTCTCGTTCGCCCTGTTGCCCAACGTGCGTCACCACATTGCGTCGAACCCTGACGTCCGGTGACATCGGGGTGACGCTGTGCGGTCAGCTGCGGCCCTGCACCCCGGCCGCCGTCGCGATGTCATCCAGGAGCACCGACTGCATGAGATCGCTGGCCCAGCGCAGGATCTCGTCGTCGCGCAGCACCTTGCCGCCGACCTTGGCCGTCATGGGCGCCGGCACCAGGAGCTGCCGCTGCGGCTCCTTGACCAGGGTGCCGGGATAGAGCCGCATCAGCCGCATCTGCTGGGACTCGCGCAGCTCCACCGGGCCGAACCGGACGAACTTGCCCTGCACCCCGATGTCGTTGACCTTGGCCCGGCGGGCGACGGTGCGCAGCCGGGCCACCTCGATGAGGTTGTCGACGGCCGGCGGCGGCGTGCCGTAGCGGTCGGTGAGCTCCGCGACGATGTCGGCCAGGGCAGCCTCGTCCTCGACGACGGCGAGCTTCTTGTAGGCCTCCAGGCGCAGCCGCTCCCCCGGGACGTACTCGTGCGGGAGGTGGGCGTCGACGGGGAGCTCGATCTTGATCTCCATCGGCTGGGCCGCGGAGTCGTCGCCCCGGAAGTCGGCGACGGCCTCGCCGACCATGCGGACGTAGAGGTCGAACCCGACGCCCGCGATGTGGCCCGACTGCTCGCCGCCGAGGAGGTTGCCGGCGCCCCGGATCTCGAGGTCCTTCATGGCGACCTGCATGCCGGCGCCGAGGTCGGTATGGCTGGCGATGGTCTGCAGCCGGTCGTGGGCGGTCTCGGTGAGCGGCTTCTCGGGGGGGTAGAGGAAGTAGGCGTAGGCGCGCTCGCGGCCACGCCCCACCCGCCCGCGCAGCTGGTGGAGCTGGGACAGGCCGAGCATGTCGGCGCGCTCGACGATGAGGGTGTTGGCGTTGGAGATGTCCAGGCCGGTCTCGACGATCGTCGTGCAGACGAGCACGTCGAACTTCTTCTCCCAGAAGTCCAGCACGACCTGCTCGAGCCGGTGCTCGCCCATCTGCCCGTGCGCGGTCTCGATGCGCGCCTCGGGGATGATCTCGCGCAGCCGGGAGGCGGCCCGCTCGATCGAGGACACCTTGTTGTGGACGAGGAAGACCTGGCCCTCGCGCAGCAGCTCGCGCCGGATGGCCGCGACCACCTGCTTCTCGTCATACGCACCGACGTAGGTGAGCACCGGGTGACGCTCCTCGGGCGGGGTCGCCAGGGTGGACATCTCGCGGATGCCGGTGACGGCCATCTCCAGGGTGCGCGGGATCGGGGTCGCGCTCATCGCGAGCACGTCCACCGAGGTGCGCAGCGCCTTGAGCTGCTCCTTGTGCTCGACCCCGAAGCGCTGCTCCTCGTCGATGATGACCAGGCCGATGTCCTTGAACGCGATCTCCTTGGACAGGAGCCGGTGCGTGCCGATGACGAGGTCGACGCTGCCGTCCTTGAGCCCGGCGACGACCTCGCGCGCGTCCTTGTCGGACTGGAAGCGGGACAGCGCCTTGACCACCACGGGGAACTGCGAGTAGCGCTCGGAGAAGGTGTTGTAGTGCTGCTGGACGAGCAGGGTCGTCGGCACCAGCACGGCGACCTGCTTGCCCTCCTGGATGGCCTTGAAGGCGGCGCGCACCGCGATCTCGGTCTTGCCGTAGCCGACGTCGCCGCAGATGAGGCGGTCCATGGGCACGGGCTTCTCCATGTCCGCCTTGACCTCGTCGATGCTGGACAGCTGGTCCGGCGTCTCGACGTAGGCGAAGGCGTCCTCGAGCTCGCGCTGCCAGGGGGTGTCCGGCCCGAAGGAGTGCCCCGTGGTCGCCATGCGGGCGCTGTAGAGCCGGATGAGCTCCCCCGCGATCTGCTTGACGAACTTCTTGGCGCGGCTCTTGGTCTTCTGCCAGTCGGAGCCGCCCATCTTGGACAGCGTCGGCTGCTCGCCGCCCACGTAGCGCGTGACCTGGTCGAGCTGGTCGGTGGGGACGAAGAGCTGGTCGGCCGGCTGCCCGCGCCGGGAGGAGGCGTACTCCAGCACGAGGTACTCGCGCGTGGCGCCGCCGACGGTGCGCTGCATCATCTCGACGAACCGGCCCACGCCGTGCTGCTCGTGCACGACGAAGTCGCCGGGGCGCAGCTGCAGCGGGTCGACCTGGTTGCGGCGCCGCGAGGGCAGCCGGCGCATGTCCTTGGTGCTGGTGCCCTGGCCCGACGTGCCGGTCAGGTCGGCCTCGGTCAGGACGACGAGATCGACGCTCTCGCAGGCGAACCCGCGGCCCAGCCGGCCGGTGGTGATGGACGCGACCCCGCCCTCGATCTCGGCGCCGTCGGCGAGCAGCCGAGCGGGCAGGCCGCCCTCGCCGAGCAGCTCGACGAGGCGCTTGGCGAGGCCCTGCCCCTCGGTGACCATCAGGACCCGCCGCTGGTCGTGCAGCCAGCCCTGCAGGTCGGCGAGCACGGCGTCGCGGTCCCCGCGGTAGGCCGGCGTCTCGACGGTCGGCACCGTGAACGTGAGCGCGTCGTCGTCGCTGCTCTCCATCAGCTCGGCGAGGTCCTCGTCGGCGGCGAAGGGCGTCAGGGTCCACCACGGCCGGGAGGTGGCGAGGGCGTGCTCGCGGACGTCCCCGAGCTGCCAGTAGGACGCGGTGCCGAGCACGCTCTCGAGGTCGACGGGCACCGCGTTGCCGGCGGCGGCGTTGGCCCAGCTCGCCTCGAGGAACTCGGCGCTCGTCGCCACCAGGTCGCGGGCCCGGGTGCGCACCCGCTCGGGGTCGCACACGACGACGTGGGCACCCGCGGGGAGGGTGTCGAGCAGGCTCTCCATGCCGTCGACCAGGGCCGGGCCGAGGGACTCCATGCCCTCGACGGCGATCCCCTCGGCGACCTTGTCGAGCAGGTCGCGGACGCCGGGCAGCTGCTCGGCCAGCGCGCGCGCCCGGTCGCGGACCGCGTCGGTCAGCAGGATCTCGCGGCAGGGGGGCGCCCACAGCCCGTGCTCGGCGACCTCGAGGCTGCGCTGGTCGGCGACCCGGAACCACCGGATCTCCTCGATCGTGTCGCCCCACAGCTCGACGCGCAGCGGGTGCTCCTCGGTCGGTGGGAACACGTCGAGGATGCCGCCGCGGACGGCGAACTCGCCGCGCCGCTCGACCAGGTCGGTGCGCGTGTAGGCCGCGCCCACCAGCGCCTCGACGATGTCCTCGAGGGGGCGCTCGTCGCCGGCGACCAGGGCCACCGGCTCGAGCTCGCCGAGGCCCGTCGCGATCGGCTGGATCAGGGCCCGCACGGAGACCACGAGCACGGAGATCGGGCCGTATGCCGGGTCCTCGGCGGACGGGTGCGCGAGCCGCCGGAGCACGGCCAGGCGCCGCCCGACGGTGTCGCTGCGGGGGCTGAGGCGCTCGTGCGGCAGGGTCTCCCAGCTGGGGAACTCCGCCACGGCGTCGTGCGGCAGGAAGCAGCGCAGCGCCGCGGCCAGGTCGTCGGCCTCGCGCCCGGTCGCCGTGACAGCCAGGACGGGTGTGCCGCCACGGTGCTGGGCCAGCAGCGCGATCAGCGGGGCGCGCGAGCCGCCGGCCGCGGCCATGTCGACGAGCTGCTCGACGCCGACGGACTCCAGGACGCGACGCACCGTGGCGTCGCGACCGAGGACGTCGAGGAGGGCAGGCAGCGCCATGAGCAGTCTCGCTTCCGGGGGGAGGTGGCGTCCGAGGAGGATCTGGGCCGCGGGCCAGCCTACGCCGCAGCACCGACACACCCCCTCCCTGCGGGAGCGTGAGGACGACGGCTACGAGGTCAGCGGGCGTTCCAGCGGTCCTGGGCGTAGGTGAGGCCCTGCGTCAGCAGGTCCTCGACGACGTCGGCGGCATCCTCGAGGAGCACGCCCACGTCGGCCCGCTCGCCCGAGGCGAAGTCCTTGAGCACGAAGTCGGCGGGGTCCTGGCGTCCCGGGGGGCGGCCGATGCCGAGGCGCACCCGCACGTAGTCCTTGGTGCCGACGCTCTTGCTGATGGACCGCAGGCCGTTGTGCCCGCCCTCTCCCCCGCCGAGCTTGACCCGGGAGGACGCGAAGGGGATGTCGAGCTCGTCGTGGATCACCACGAGCTGGCGCGGCGGCACCTTGTAGAAGGAGGTCAGCGCCTTGACCGGGCCGCCGGACTCGTTCATCCACGAAGACGGGACGGCGAGCACCGCGCGCGGGCCGGGGGCCCCGCCCGGCAGGACGCCCACGCGCACCTCGGCGGCGGCGGCTCGCGCCTTGTGGCGCTTCAGCGTCGCCCCCGCCCGCGCCGCGAGCACGTCGACCGCCATGGCACCGACGTTGTGCCGGTTCCTGGAGTACTGCGTCCCGGGGTTGCCGAGGCCCACGACGAGCCAGGTGTCCGAGGTGGTCATGTCAGGAAGTCTCCCAGAGCGAGGGGGTGGCACGACGCCGCGGCGCCCAGGTCCTGCCTGGGCGCCGCGGCGTCATACGGGTCGTGCTGCGGGACGGGCCCGCGGGAGGGGCGAGGCTCAGGCCTCGTCGCCCTCGGCGGCGTCGGTGCCCTCGGCGGACTCGCCCTCGGCGGCCTCGTCCTCGGACTCCTCGTGCTCGATGCCGGCCTCGGCCTCGGCCTCGGCGAGCTCGGCCTCCAGCGCCTCCGCGGAGACCTGCTGGGTGATGTTGACGACGAGCAGCTCCTCGTCGGACACCAGCGTGGAGCCGGCGGGCAGCTCGATCTCCTTGGCCAGGATCTGCGTGCCGGCGGCCAGGCCCTCGACGGAGACCTCGACACCCTCGGGGATGTGGGTGGCCTCGGCCTCGACGGAGATGACGGGGTTCTCGAGCTGGACGACGGTCTCGCTGGCCGCCTCGCCCGTGAGGGAGACGGAGATGTCGACGGTGACCTTCTCGCCGCGGCGGACGACGACGAGGTCGACGTGCTCGATGACGACGGTGCGGATCGGGTCGCGCTGCACGTCGCGGGCCAGGGCGTACTGCTCCTGGCCGTCGACGACGATGGTCAGCAGCGCGTTGGGGTTCTTGAGCGCCAGCAGCGTGTCGTGACCCGGGAGGGTGACGTGCACGGGGGCGGCGCCGTGGCCGTACATGACGGCGGGGATCTTGCCCGCGCGGCGGATGCGGCGGGCAGCGCCCTTGCCGAACTCGGAACGGGGCTCGGCCTGCAGGACGGTGGCGTCGGACATGTCGACTCCTCGGGGGGTGGTGGGGAGATATCGGTCGGGCCTCGACGCGGGACACGGCGCGGACGCGACGACGCGTCAGCAGGAGGCGACTCCCACCACCGCGTCGATCACGGACCTGGTCGGTGCTGCGCACCGTGCCCTGTCCCTCGCCGAGGCAACCGCACCAGCATAGCCGAGCCCGGCCGTATGCCGGAACCGCCCCGTGGTCACCAGGTCGTGCTGGCGCGGCCCATCCCGCGGTAGGACCAACCCGCAGCCTCCCACCGCCCCGGGTCCAGGGCGTTGCGGCCGTCGATGATCGCCCGCTCCTTGACCACCGAGCCCAGCTGGTCCGGCTCCAGGCTCGTGAAGTCGCTCCACTCGGTCAGCAGCATCACCAGCTCCGCGTCCACGCACGCCGCCCGCGCGTTCGGCGCCGTCTGGATGTGCGGGTAGCGCGCGTGCAGGCCCGGCAACGCGATCGGGTCGGTCACCACCACGTCCGCGCCCTGCCCCACCAACCTGGTCGCGACGTACAACGCCGGCGAGTCCCGCAGGTCGTCGCTGTCCGGCTTGAACGCCGCCCCCAGGATCGCGATCCGCCGACGCTCCACGCTCCCCCCGAAGTGCCGTTCAGCCAACGCCACCGCGTGCTGACGACGACGCTGGTTGATCGCGTCCACCTCCCGCAAGAACGTCAACGCCTGGTCCACCCCCAGCTCACCGGCCCGCGCCATGAACGCCCGGATGTCCTTGGGCAGGCACCCACCCCCGAAACCCACCCCCGCCCGCAGGAACTTCGGACCGATCCGCTCGTCGTGCCCGAGCGCCTCCGCCAGCCGCGTCACGTCCGCCCCCGTCGCCTCGCACAGCTCCGCGATCGCGTTGATGAAGCTGATCTTGGTCGCCAGGAAGGAGTTAGCCGCCACCTTCACCAGCTCCGCCGTCTGGTAGTTGGTCACCAGCCGCGGCATCCCGTGCGACAGCACCCCCGCATACACCTCGTCCAGCAGGTCACGCGCCGCCTCCCCCGCCACCCGGTCCTCCGGCAGGCCGTACACCACCCGGTCCGGGGTCAACGTGTCCTGCACCGCGTACCCCTCGCGCAGGAACTCCGGGTTCCACACCACCGTCGCGTCCACACCCTCACGCGCGCACCAGTCCGCCAGCCGCGCCGCCGTCCCCACCGGCACCGTCGACTTGCCCACCACCAGCGCCCCCGCCACCGGGTGCTCACCCATCACCGCCAGCAAGGACCCCATCGCCGCGTCCAGGTGCGACAGGTCCGCGGCATACCCCGACTCCCGCTGCGGTGTCCCCACCCCCACGAAG
>NZ_DCYC01000054.1:0-5731 GCF_002330965.1 Arsenicicoccus sp. UBA2120 | reverse complement strand
CCCGCGCCCCCGCCACGTCCCCCATCTCCGTCGTGAAGCGCAACCGCCCCCCGTCCACCCCCCGACGCAACAGCTCCGCGAACCCCGGCTCGTAGAACGGCGCCTCACCCCTCGACAACCGGGCCACCCGCTCGACGTCCACGTCGACCCCCACCACCTCGTGCCCCAGCTCAGCCATGCTGGCCGCGTGCACCGCACCGAGATATCCACATCCGATCACCGAGAGCTTCACGGGCCCGAAGATAGGCGCTCGGCAAGCCGAACGGGGCGTCGCGCGGTCGACGAGTCGCCGAACGCCCTGTGAACGTTCGGCCACCCGCCTCGTGCGGGGCCCTCGAGTTCTGGCCAACCGCCCCCCACGCCGGGGGGCCACCACCTAGGATCGGGCTGTTGACCGGCAGGAACGCCGCCGGGGGAAGCCGACGAGCAAGGGGCACGGACGGGGTGGACATGAGCGAGGGCTGCGTCGCCGAGCGTCCGTCGACGCGGGGCGCACAGGTCGCTGCCGTGGGCGTGGACACCGCCGACGTCGGCGAGGTCGGCCGATCCCTGGACGCGTACGCCGACCGCTACCGCGACTTCCTCCTCTCCCCCCGCGAGCGGGCCGAGCAGGCGGGCCTGACCGGCCGCGCGCTCGTCCTCGACACCGCCCGGCGCTGGGCGGCCAAGGAGGCCGTCACCAAGGTGCTCGGCCCCAGCGACGCGGACCCCTGGCCGTGGCGACACATCGAGGTGGTCGGCGACGCCCGACGACCGACTGTCCGGCTGCACGGGCGCCCGCGCGAGCTGGCCGACCGGCTCGAGATCCACGAGCTCGTGGTCGAGGCGCCCGTCGAGGCGCCCGACCTCCCCCGTCGCAGCACCTACCTGACCGACACCATCACCGTCACCGCGGTGGGGCTGCGCCCCGCCCGCACCGCAGACCAGCCGACACCACCGCAGGAAGGGACACCATGAGCACCGACACCATCGAGGCCGTCCGCACCGTCGTCGCCGCGCACGCCGGCCTGGAGCGCGACGCCTCCGAGCTGGCGCCCGACGACGACCTGTTCGACGCCGGCATGACCTCGCACCGCAGCGTCAACCTCATGATGGCGCTCGAGGACGACCTGGACGTCGAGTTCCCCGACGACCTCCTGACCCGCGAGACCTTCACCTCGCTGCGCTCCATCAGCGACGTCGTCGAGCGGATACGCGGCTGATGAGCCTCGTGGGGGTGCAGCCGGGGGGCCGGCACGTCGAGCTCGAGCAGGACGCGACGAAGCACGTCGTGCCGGAGCCGACCACGCCGGAGCCGACCACGCCGGCGCAGCTCGCGCCGGAGCACGTCGAGTTCCGTCGGGCCCTGGTCGAGGCGGGCCACCTGCTCCCCCTGCGGCAGCAGGGCACGTGGGGCCGGGGCGCGGACCTGGAGCGCGTCGTGCTCGGCTTCGTCGGGCGGCTGGACGCGATGTACTCCGACCGGCCGCAGACGGCCTACCACTTCGGGCCGCTCATGCCGCAGGGATGCTTCCAGCTCACCGGCTACGTCAGCTCCCAGCCCCACCTCGTCGGCAGCGTCGACATCTTTCGCGGCGGGGACTCCGAGCACCGCGAGCTGCTGGCCGAGTGCGAGGCGGGCGAGGACTGGACCCACCGGCTCGAGCCCGCCGGCCTGATGCTCGGCTCGGCCGCGTGCCACCCCCTGTATGCCGCGCTGGCGGGTCAGCAGGTCAGCGGTTCCTACCTGATCTACGGCCACGCGTTCCGCCACGAGCCGTCCGACGATCCCTTCCGCTCGATCACCTTCCGCCAGAAGGAGTCCGTGCACGTCGGGACGCACGAGGACTGCGCCGAGCACCGCGACCACTACTTCGGCCGGGCCCGTGACCTGCTCACCTCCCTCGGCCTCGAGGTGGAGGGCGAGGTCGCCAACGACCCCTTCTTCGGTCGCGCCGGCCGGCTGATGGCCCGCGGCCAGCGCGCCGCCGAGCTCAAGCGCGAGCTGTCGGTCCAGGCCTACGGACCCGGGCACCCCCGCACCGCGCTCGCCTCGGCCAACCTGCACGGCCCCCACTTCGCCCAGGCCTTCGACATCACCCTGCCCGACGGGTCGCCGGCCGAGACGGCGTGCATGGGCTTCGGCGTGGAGCGGGTCGCCCTGGCGCTGCTGCGCGCCCACGGCCTGGACGTGCGCGAGTGGCCCGCCGAGGTGCGCCGGGAGCTCGCGCTCTGACCGTATGACGCCCGCACGCCGCCTCGGGGTGACCCCGTGAGGCGGCGTGCGTCCGGCATACGGCCGGTCGTCAGTGAGCGCGCTCCGACGCGTGGTCGAAGAGCGAGGTGACCGACCCGTCCTCGAACACCTCACGGATCGCGTCGCCGATCAGCGGGGCGATCGACAGCTCCGTCAGCTTGTCGAAGCGCTTCTCCTCGGGGATGGGCAGGGTGTTGGTCAGGACGACCTCCCGCGCCACGGACGCCTTGAGCCGCTCGACGGCGGGGTCGGACAGGATGCCGTGGGTCGCGACGATGACCACGCCGCTCGCGCCCGCCGCCATGATGGCGTCGGCGGCCTGGCAGATCGTGCCGCCGGAGTCGATCATGTCGTCGACCAGGATGCACATGCGGCCCTCGACGTCACCGACCACGCGGTTGGCGACGGACTGGTTGGCCTTGTGGGGGTCGCGGGTCTTGTGGATGAACGCCAGCGGGGTGCCGCCGAGGCGGTTGGCCCACTTCTCGGCGACCTTGATCCGCCCGGCGTCCGGGGACACCACGCACAGGTTGTGGTGGTGGTACTTGTCGTAGACGTACTCCGACAGGATCGGGATGGCCTGCAGGTGGTCGACCGGCCCGTCGAAGAAGCCGGAGATCTGCTCGGTGTGCAGGTCGACCGCGATGAGCCGGTCCGCGCCCGCGGTCTTGAACAGGTCGGCCATGAGCCGGGCCGAGATGGGCTCGCGACCGAGGTGCTTCTTGTCCTGGCGGGCGTAGCCGTAGAAGGGCATGACCGTCGTGATGCGCTTGGCGCTGGCCCGCTTGAGCGCGTCGATCATGATGAGGTTCTCCATGATCCACTCGTTGATCGGGGCCGTGTGGCTCTGGATCACGAAGGCGTCGGAGCCGCGGACGGACTCCTGGAAGCGCACGTAGATCTCGGAGTTGGCGAAGGTGCGGAAGTCGGTCGGGACCACCTGGGTCTCGAGCTGGTAGGCCACCTCCTCGGCGAGCGCGGGGTGCGCCCGGCCGCTGAAGATCATGAGGTTCTTCTCGTTGGTGCGCTTCACACCGGTCATCGGGTGGTGCCCTCCTGCTTGCTGTCGTCGCCCTGCTGGGCCGTGGCGGCGGCTGCTGCCTCGGCGGCCTTGGTGCCCGGGCGCCGCTTGGCGATGTAGCCCGGGATGTTGCGCTGACGGCCACGCGCGACGGCCAGGTCGCCGGCGCCGACCGGCTGGTTGATGGCGGAGCCCGCCGCGACGAAGGCGCCGTCACCGATCTCGGCCGGGGCCACGAGCACCGAGTTGGAGCCGATGAAGACGTGCTTGCCGAGGGTGCTGCGGTGCTTCTGCTCGCCGTCGTAGTTGGCGAAGATCGTGCCGGCGCCGACGTTGGTGCCCTCCCCGATCGTCGCGTCGCCGCAGTAGGTCAGGTGCGGGACCTTGGCGCCGTCGCCGATCTGGGCGTTCTTGGTCTCGACGAAGCCGCCGACCTTGGCCTTGACGCCGAGCGTCGTGCCGGGGCGCAGGTAGGAGAACGGACCGACGGTGGCCTGCGGGCCGATCTCGGCCAGGAGGGTCTGGGACCGGATGACGCTCGCGCCGTCCCCCACCTGCGTGTCCTGGAGCGTGGTGTCGGGACCGATCTCCGCGTCGGTGCCGATCGTGGTGGCGCCGAGCAGCTGGGTGCCCGGGCGGATGGTGGTGTCGCGGCCGATCGAGACGTCCGCGTCGATCCACGTGGTGGCCGGGTCGACGACGGTGACGCCCTCGCGCATCCACCGCTCGACGATGCGGCGGTTGAGCTCCTTGCCGAGCGTGGCGAGCTGGACGCGGTCGTTGACGCCCTCGGTCTGCCACAGGTCGTCGACGACGTGGGCGCCGACCGTGAGGCCCTGACCCTTGGCGATGGCCAGGACGTCGGTGAGGTACTTCTCGCCCTGGGCGTTGTCGGTGCCCACCTGGGCGAGGGCGCTGCGCAGCACCTGGGCATCGAAGGCGTAGAGACCCGAGTTGATCTCGGTGATCTCCCGCTGCTGCGGCGTCGCGTCCTTCTGCTCCACGATGGCGGCGACCGAGCCGTCGGCGTCGCGCACGATGCGGCCGTAGCCCGTGGGGTCCGTGAGGTGCGCGGTGACGACCGTGACGGCGCTGCCGGTGGCGTCGTGCTGCTCCAGCAGGGCCGTGAGGGTGACCGACTCGAGCAGCGGCACGTCGCCATACGTCACGACCACGGTGCCGGACAGGTCGCCCGGCAGCTGCTCGAGGCCGCACTCCACGGCCCGGCCCGTGCCCTTGACCTCGTCCTGGTCGGCGATCACCGCGTCGGGGGCGATCTCGGCGACGTGCGCCGCCACCCGCTCCCGCTCGTGACGCACCACGACCGCCAGGTGCAGCGGCTCGACGCCCTCGGCCGCCCTGATCGCGTGGCCCACGAGGCTGCGGCCTCCGATGGTGTGCAGCACCTTGGGGGTGGCGGACTTCATCCGGGTGCCCTCGCCTGCGGCGAGGACGATGACGGCGGCAGGACGAACTGCGGTCACTGGGGGTCTCCAGCCTGGCGGGGACAGGGCTCGTGCGCGCTGACGGCGCACGCCGTGAACTCTACCGGTCCACCAGGTGACGGCCGTCGGGTGCGCGCGTCCGTGGACGTCGCCGTCTCACGCGCGCCGGGCTCCCCGGGTAGGAATCGAACCTACGTCGCTTGTCCTGATTCAAAGTCAGGCGGGCCCTGCCAGCAGACCAACCGGGGAACGTCGCCTGAGCGACCGCCCAAGCCTAGTCGACCGGGTCGGCGGGTCGGCGCGGGTGGCTGCCGACGGGTCCCCAGATGGAGGGGATCAGGGGTGGGGGCGTGGTGGTGTGCTGACTGCCGTCGGGGTAGCGGTAGGTGATCGCTGGTGGCGGGTCCCAGCCGGTGTCGTCTGGCCGGTGCTGGAGGCCGTGTGCGGTGTGGCCGGCCGCTTCGCGGGCGTAGTTGTGGGCCTCGCACACCCCGACGCCGTTGCTCGCGCTGGTGGGCCCGCCGTCCCGCCACGCCTGGACGTGGTCGACGTGACGGATGGGCGAGTCGCAGCCCGGGGCCCGGCAGGTCCCGTCGCGCCACACGATCAACCGGCGCAACGCGCCGTCGAAGGTGCGACCTCGCGCATCCAGGGCGACCAGCTGCCCGGTGTCGGGGTGGGTGTACAAGCGGCGCAGGAACACGTCCGCCGCCCGCGCCAGCACGGCCGGGTCGTCCCCGTCGACCCCCTCACCCGGCACGTACCCCGGCGAAGTGTCACCGTCTCTGAGGACGTGCCCATCCCCATCACCACAGCCGTTCTCGGGGTGGCGGCCGTGGTGGCGTTCGTCCTGTCCGCGCAGCAGCCGGCGGGCCACGGGGGCGGGGACCGGGCCGTAGCCGGGCAGCCACGCCGCGGTGTCCCCGGTCCCGAACGCTGCACCAGCAGGTCCGCGCGCAGCTGCGACACGCTGCGGGCGTCCCCGGCCGCCTTCGCGGCCTGCGCACCCCGACCCAACGACGCCAGGCA
>NZ_DCYC01000018.1:0-23373 GCF_002330965.1 Arsenicicoccus sp. UBA2120 | reverse complement strand
ACGGAAGCGTCAGAAGAGCCCGATAATTGCGGCGACTAATTGCGGCGACCTACAGCCTGGACCGGCTCAGCCGGGTCGTTCCGCAGATCATGGCGGACCTCCACGACGCCGGCGTGATCATCTACACCGCCGACCGAGAACCGCAGCCCCTCGGCGACACGACCACGCTGCTCGATATCCAGATCGCCACGATCCACGCATCTTCCTCCCGGGTCAGGCGCATCAAGCACTGACCCGAGCGCGCCGGCCGCCCGGACGGATCGTGACTCCTTCCACGTCGAGCGCGCGCCGGACCGCCTGTTGACTCACCCCGAACCGCAAGCCGACCTCTATCAGCGTCGAACCACCCTCGTAGAGTTCGACCGCCTCAGTCACGTCGGACTCATCGAGGCCGCGCCTGCGGATCGGGATCGACCGGCGGACAAGATGGGCAGCCACTGTGCGGCGGTGAACACTGAACCGCTCGCCCAACTCAACGAGGGTCGCGCCTTCCCGATACAGGGCCACCAGCTCGTCGACCTGCGCCGGGCGCAGAAAGGTTTGAGCTATCCCAACTGCACGCACCATCCGACCCCGCGAGTCCACAACCGACGGCTCCAAAGGCCGCCAAGAACGCTTGTATACGCCACGCGACCTGCGGGACACCACCGTTTTCAATGCCGAGTAGGGGTTCTCAAACTCTCTACCGAGGTCCACCGTTCAGCCGTCCGTCGGCGTTTCCCCGCCCAGCAAAGGCTGTGCCTCTCTGACGAGCGGGGCCGTCATACCCCCTCCTGCCGCCTGAGCTCGTCGCGCTGACGCCCCGGGAGCTGATCGGCGACAAGGTCGTAGGAGTCCTGGACCAGGTCCTGCACCAGTCCTGCGGTGATGGACCGGCCAGGGCTGACGGACACCCAGTGATCCTTGTCGAAGTACCTCCCGCGCTGGATGCCCTCGTGGTCTCGGATCAGCGCGGCCCCGTGATCGGGGTCGGCCTTGACCGTGATGATCGGCTTGTCCGGGTCTTCGGTGACGATCAGGAAGACCCTGCCCGCGACCTTGATGACGAGCAGGTGCTTGGTGAACGGGTGTCCCTCGGTCACGCCGGGCAGTGCTCGGGCGACGTCCAGAGCGGTCTGCTGCAGCCGCTCCCCGTCGAGGCTCACCGGTCTCGGCCGAAGGTCGCGGGGTCCACGGGCCGCTGCCGCCGGGGCAGTCCCTCGACCACCAGCAGGTAGGACTCAGTGACCAGGTCCTCGACGAGGCCGGGCTCGATGGTGTCGCCCGGGTGCACCGTGATCCAGTGCTTCTTGTTCATGTGATAGCCCGGCGTGACGTCAGGGTGCGCCTCGCGCAGCGCCTTCCCGTCCTCGGGTGCGGCCTTGAGGATCACGATGGATTCTCCGGTGATCTCGGTCTGCAGCATGAACACCCTGCCGCGGACCTTCCACACCTCCCAGTCCTCGCCGAACGGGTGGGTGAGCTCCGAGCCGGGGAGCTCCTCGGTGCGCCGCGCGGCGAGCGCCGCCAGCTCTGCTTCCTGCATGTCTGCGCCTCCTACAGGTTCGCCTCGGGCCGGCTGTGGTGGAGGAGTGGTTCAGGCGGCGAGGCGCTTCTTGAGGCCCATCAGCAGCAGCACCAGCGACACGGTCAGCAGGATGTGACCCAGCCCGGAGATGCCCGAGATGGCAGGGCTGGACGCCGCGGCGCTGCCCAGCACCTGCAGCGTCCCCTTGATCGTCAGCATGGCAACCGTGACGACCAGCCCGGCGTGGTACGCCACGAGGAAGGGCTTCCACTGCGCGGTGCGGCTCAGCGCGAACGTCCGCTCGAGCACCAGCAGGATCAGCCCCAGCAGCGTCCCGAGGGCGAGCAGGTGCGTGTGCACGACGGACAGCTGCGTGCTGCCCAGGTAGTCGTGGGCCTTGGTGAGCTCGCGGTAGTACACGCCACCGATCAGCCCCAGCGCCGTGTAGGCGACCACGCCCCAGTAGATCGGCGTGAGGGTGCCCGGGGTCGGGGCGTCGGTGCGGGAGGTGGCGGCGTTCGTCATACGGCCCATCCTCCCCGACGGCACCGGCCACCCCCTCCATCAGAAGGTTGACCGGGCCGCTCCCCTGCCCGGGTTCCTCTGCGGGGAGCACCCCTGCGAGGGACCACCCCTGCGAGGGACCAGGCCGTATGACGCGACGGCGACCCCTCCACCAGGAGGGGCCGCCGCCGGGACGCTGGGGTCGCTCAGTCGCGACGCACGTCGTTGTCGCGGGGCTTGTCGGTGCCCGCGTTGTGGTCCATGGTCTGGCCGGCGCCGTCGTCCGTGCGGTCGAACGCGGTGGCGTCGGAGGGCGTCGTCGCGGCGAACTCCTCCTGGTCCTTGGCGTCCAGGATGACCGGCTCGGTGGAGACGGCGCTGAGCGGGTCGCCGGCCTCGTGGTCGGAGACGATGGCGTCGTCGGAGGTGGTGGTCGTGGTCGACGCGTAGCCCGTGGCAGCGCCGGCACCCGTGCCGATCGTCGAGGACGCCGGGGTGTAGGGGTCGGCCAGCGGCGTCGCCCACGGGTCGTCCTGCGGAGCGGTCTTCTTGTAGATCACGGCGGCCACGGCGGCGGCGGTCGCGAGCAGACCCAGGGTCACGAGCAGCTTGCCCTGCTTGCGCTCACGGGCGGCGAGCTCCTTCTTGAACTGGCGCTTCGACAGGTGGGTCTTGGGGTAGGAGTCGTCCTTGTCCTTGACCTTGTCGGCGACCTTCTTGGTGGCGAAGAGGCCGAGCGCGGTCTTGCCCGCGTCCTGCGCCTTGTCGCTGGTGGCGGCCTTGGCGGCAGTTCCGGCGGCGACCAGGCCGGGGAGGGCCTCGAGCAGGTCCTCGACCAGGCCGTTGCCCTTGTCGCCGGCCTTGTGCGCCTTGGCCTCGGCGGCCTCGGAGCCGTGGGAGACGGTGTCCTTGACCTTGTCGGCGGCGGCGAGCGCGCCCGTGGCGACGGCGCCGGCGGCCAGCTTGGGGGCCGTCAGGACGCTGTCCTTGACCTGGCCGACCTTCTCGCCCGCGGAGCTCGTGAAGGCGTGCGCCTTGGCGGCCGCGTCCTCCTGGGCCAGCTCCAGCCGGCTCTTCTTCTCGATCTTGTACTTGTTGCGGAACATGTGTGTCCTCCTGGAGATCGATTCGCGGGGCGTCGTGCGCCCATCTTGCCCGTGCGGGACAACGCGTGCACGTTTCCTTCGGTTCCTCCACCTACCCGGCCGAGCGGGGTCGTATGCCGCCAGTCTGTGGTGCCGTCACGACGCCTCCGCCATACGGGCTCGTCGTGCGAGGATGAGGCCCATGAACTGGACGCTGCACACCAACCACGGCGACATCTCGATCACCCTCTTCCCCGAGGCTGCCCCCACGACCGTGGGCAAGATCACGGGCCTGGCCAAGGAGGGCTACTACGACGGCCTGACCTTCCACCGCATCATCCCGGGCTTCATGATCCAGGGCGGCTGCCCGCAGGGCACCGGCACGGGCCAGCCCGACAAGCCGGGCTTCCCGTTCGACGACGAGATCTCCCCTGACAAGGACTTCACCAAGCCCTACATGCTCGCCATGGCCAACGCCGGCAAGCGCATGGGCCGCGGCACCAACGGCTCGCAGTTCTTCATCACGGTCGGCGCCACGACCTGGCTGCAGGGCAAGCACACGATCTTCGGCGAGGTCGCGGACCAGGCGTCGCGCGACGTCGTCGACAAGATCGCCGCCGTCCGCACCGGCGCCCAGGACAAGCCGGTCGAGCCCGTCGTCATCGAGAGCGTCACCGTCACCGACTGACCTCGACCCGCGCACTCTCCATCAGCGCACCCGAGCCCCGCGAGCACTCGCGGAACCCTCGCGCCCGACGGCCCGTTCCCTCTCAGGCAGCCACGTGCTGCCGACCGGGACGGGCCGTCGCGCTGTCCCGGACGACCTCCGCGCCTAGGCTCGGACCGACCACCCCCGCTCAGATCTCGACGAGGACGTGCCGATGAGCTCCTCCTACCCGCCGGTGAACCCGCCGATGCCGCCGACCCCCTCGGGGTCCTCGGGGCCCGGGGCCGGGCAGGCGCCGACCTGCCCGCGTCACCCCGACGTGGTGGCGTACGTCCGGTGCAGCCGGTGCGGCCGACCCGCCTGCCCGCAGTGCCAGCGCCAGGCGGCGGTCGGGATCCACTGCGTGGACTGCGTGCGCGAGAGTGCCCGCACCGCGCCGCGTGCGCGCAACCCGCTAGGAGGCTCGGCGTCGGCGCTGTCGATCGGCGGCGGCACCCCCGCGACCACGATCCTGGTGGCGCTGTGCGTGGTGGTCTACTTCCTGCAGATGATCGTGCCCGGCCTCGAGCAGTCCCTGTGGTTCGCGCCGTATGCCGGGCGCGACGAGCCGTGGCGGTTCGTGACGGCGGCGTTCCTGCACGGCGGGATCACCCACATCCTGTTCAACATGCTCGCGCTGTGGACCGTCGGCCAGCCGCTCGAGCGCGCGATGGGCGTCTCGCGGTTCGTAGCGTTGTTCCTGGTCAGCGCGATCGGCGGCTCGGTGGGCTACCTGCTGATCGCGCAGGCCACCGCGTCGCCCGGGCAGGTGCTGACCCAGTGGCAGACGAGCTGGTTCCAGCCGACGGTGGGGGCCTCCGGCGCGGTATTCGGGCTGTTCGCGGCCGAGCTGGTGCTCGCGCGCCGGCAGGGCCGTGACCTGCGGGCGATGCTGATCTTCCTCGGCCTCAACCTGGTCATCGGGTTCACGGTCCCCAACATCGCCTGGCAGGCGCACCTCGGCGGCTTCGTGACCGGCGCTGCGCTCGCGTCGGTGATGTGGGCGACCCGGTCGCGCGAGCGGCAGCGCTGGCAGTGGCCGGGCGTGGCCGCGGTGCTGGCGATCCTGGTCGCCCTGGCCGTCCTGAAGTACGCACTCTCCCCGCAGCTCACGGGCTACGTCGTCGGCGGCGCCTGACGGAGGTCCGCCTGGCGGCGGGGCGTCTGTCCACAGCCGGGATCGGCGATCCACAGACGTGGCGCTCTGTCCCCACGTCCTCCCCAGGGTTGTCCACCGGGTTGTCCACACTTCCTGTGGACAAGTCGCCCCGGAAGCGTCTTACACACGTGTAATTACCCACATGGTGGGGATAACCCTGTGGATAACTTCATTGGCCATCCACCGGCTTCGCCGAGAGGGGGCAAGTGGCTGCGTCAGGCGCCTCGGGATCGCCATACGCACCCTGGTGGCGAGGATGTCTCGGGCTGCAGGGTGAGACGGGTGAGGCGCCGCGAGCCGGGGCGGTCGCGTGGGCTGGTGGCGAGGATGTCTCGGGTTGCAGGGTGAGACGGGTGGGGTGACGCGAGCCGCGGTGGGCGCGTGGGCTGGTGGCGAGGATATCTCAGGTTGCAGGGTGAGACGGGTGAGGTGGCGCGAGCCGGGGCGGCAAGACGCGAGAACCTACCTCGGGTAGTCACATCGACCTGGCGTGCGAAGCCAGGCGAGTGTGACTACCTGAGGTAGGTCCGGGAGAGGGGTGCGTCAGCGCCAGCGGGTCGTCATCATGAAGCCGATCAGCATGAGGCCGAAGCCGATCCCGAGGTTCCAGTACTGGATGTTGGGGATGGGGAACTGCCCGGCGGTGAGGTAGAACGCGACCACCCACACCAGCCCGATCAGCATCAGCGTCACCATCACCGGCGCCCACCAGCGCGGGCTGGGGGTCTTGATGCCCGCGCCCTTCTCGGCGGGCGGGGTGTACGACGCCTTGGCACGGCGCTTGGACTCGGGCACGGCTCACTCCTCGTTGCGGGGCCCACCGGATACGGTAGGTCTCGGGGTCTGACGCACAGCCTAGCGAGGGGAGGACGGGCCATGGGTGACACCAGCGCTCGCCGCGCGCGCCTCGTGCGGCTCCTCTTCGGGGGGCGTCCCACCGCGTGGGGGCTGCTCGTGCCCGTCGTCCTCGTCCTTGCGGGTCTGCTGTTCGCGACCAGCGCCGTCACCTCCCGGGGCAGCTCGTTGCGGCCGTCCGACACCCGTGACCTCGCCGGCGTCATCGACGCGCAGGACGCCTCGCTCGAGGCCAAGCAGCGCACGGTCAGCGACCTGACCACTCAGGTCGAGACGCTCAGCACGCGCAACGCGCCGGCCGACTCCCGGCTGCGAGCGATGACCCAGCGGGCTGCGACCCTCGACCGGGCGGCGGGCATGCAGGGGGCCACCGGGCCTTCCCTGACGGTGACCATGACCGACTCGACGCGCTCGGTCGACAGCTTCGGCGGCGAGTTCACGGCCGACGACCTGGTCATCCACCAGCAGGACGTGCAGGCTGTGGTCAACGCGATGTGGCGCGGGGGCGCCGAGGCGATGATGATCCAGGACCAGCGGGTGATCTCGACGAGCGCGGTCCGCTGCGTCGGCAACACCTTGATCCTGCAGGGTCGCGTCTACTCTCCACCCTTCGTGATCAAGGCGATCGGTGACGTCGACGGCATGCGCCAGACCCTCGACCAGGACCCCACCGTGCAGATCATCCAGCAGTACGTCGCGGCCGTCGGCCTCGGCTATGACGTCTCCACCCAACCGTCGGCGACCTTCCCGGCCTATGACGGCTCTGCCGCGCTGCGGCATGCGACAGTAGTCGAGTGAAGGCTGTTCGGGCGATAACGGGGACTCTGGGTGAATTGCTGATCACCCTTGGTGTGCTGACCTTGCTCTTCGTGGGATGGCAGCTGTGGTGGACCGATGTCGCCGCCAACGCCGTCCAGTCCGACACCGTCGGATCGCTCAGCGAGGACTTCCAGCGCCCCGGAGCGGTCAGCCCGGCGATCGCCAAGCTCAAGGACGTGCCCCTCGGCGAGGCCTTCGCGATCGTGCGGATCCCGGCGCTGGGCCGCGGCTACGCCGTGCCCGTCGTCGAGGGCACCACCCGCGACGTGCTGCGCAAGGGCATCGGCCACTACGACGGCACCGCGATGCCCGGTCAGGTGGGGAACTTCGCCATCGCCGGCCACCGCATGACCTACGGCGGGCCCTTCCGCGACATCGAGCGGGTCCTCCCCGGCGACCGGGTCATCGTCGAGACCGCCGCCACCTACTACGTCTATCGGGTCGGCCCGCACACGCTCGTGCCCCCGTCGCACGTCGCTGCCATCGCGGCGATGCCCGAGCGTCCCGGCGTCCGCCCGGACAAGCCCTACATCACCCTCACCGCCTGCCATCCCAAGTACGCCGCCCAGCAGCGCTGGATCGTCCACGGCGAGCTGGAGCGCGCCATACCGCGCAGCCAGGGCCTGCCGGCCGGCTATCTGGACCTGGCGGGAGACCGCTGATGTATGCCGCACTGTGGCGCGCCCTCCCCGGCCCGACCTGGGTGCGGGTGATCCTGTGCCTGCTGCTCGTGGCGCTGGTGGTGTGGGTGTGCTTCCAGATGGTCTTCCCGTGGCTCGCGGACCTCATGCCGTTCAACGACCAGACGGTCGAGCCCTCCGGCTGACCCCCCGACTAGGGTTGGGGAGCCGGACCTCGTCCGCCGCACCCTCGCACCCCGCACCCTCTCGCGCCAAGGCAGACCCATGACCCGCATCCTCGTCGTCGACAACTACGACTCCTTCGTGTTCACCATCGTGGGCTACCTCCAGCAGCTCGGTGCGCAGTGCGAGGTCGTGCGCAACGACGCGGTGACGGCGGCCGAGGGCGCGGCATACGACGGGGTCCTGGTCTCCCCCGGCCCGGGCACGCCCGAGGAGGCCGGGGTCTCGATGGCGATGATCGAGGCGTGCGGCGAGCGCGAGCAGCCGATGCTGGGCGTGTGCCTCGGGCACCAGGCGCTCGGCGTGGTCACCGGCGGCACCGTCTCGCGGGCGCCCGAGCTGCTGCACGGCAAGACGTCCGAGGTGCTGCACGACGGGCAGGGTGTGCTGGCGGGGCTGCCGAGCCCGTTCACGGCGACGCGCTACCACTCGCTGACGATCGAGCCGGAGACGATCGGCGCCGACCTCGAGGTCACCGGCCGCACCGAGTCCGGCATCGTGATGGCCGTGCAGCACCGCAGGCTGCCGCTGCACGGCGTGCAGTTCCACCCCGAGAGCGTGCTCACCGTCGGCGGCCACCGCCTGCTCGCCAACTGGCTCGAGACGTGCGGCCTGGACGGCGCGGTCGCCGCGAGCGAGGGCCTCAGCCCGTTGATCCACCGCTGACCTCCGCCTCCGATCACGCAGCCGCAGCCTTCCACCCGGGGCCACGCACCGGGAGCCACGCCCTGCAGCCTCGCACCATTGGTCACCAATGACGTTGTGGAACGTTTATATCGGGGTCCCAGACGCCATTGGTGACCAATCGCGTCTGGAGGGGTGTGAGTGCGGCGCGGCTCGGCGCGGCTCAGGGCGTCGGCGGGGTGACCGGGCTCGTGGGCGGCGAGGTCGGCGGGGACGAGGTGGGTTGCGTGGACGGCGGCGTCGTCTGGGTGGGGCGCGGCCGAGGGGTGGTCGGCGCGGGAGCCGGAGCCGTCGTGGTCACCGTCACCGTGGGGACCGCGGCCGGCACGGCCACCGTCAGGGTGATCTTGGTGCCGGGGGGCTGCGAGCCCTCGCGGACGTCCTGGTCGAGCACGAGGTCGCGGGTGTCGCGGCTGGGCTCGTCCTTGCGCGCCACGCGGAAGCCGGCGTCCGTCAGCGTCTTGGCCGCCGACGTGTAGTCCTGCCCGACGACGTTGGGGACCCCCACCTTGCCGGTCGACACGAACAGTGCGACCTTGGTCCCGACGGGCACGGTCTGTCCGCTCGCCGGGTCGGTACGCACGACCTGCCCCGCGGGGATGGTCTTGTCGTCGATCTCGGTGACCGCCCCCGCCTCGAGGTTGTAGTTGGCGAGGCGTTGCTTCGCGGACCCCACGGTGTACTTGGTGACGTCGGGCACCGCGGTGTCGCTCGGGCCGGTCGAGACCTGCACGGCGACGGGGTAGGCGGGATCCTGCTGGGCGCCCGGCTGGGGGTTCTGCCCGACGACGATGCCCTTGGGCTTGTCGCTCTCCTTGGGCTGGAAGGACCCCTTGAGCTGGCTGGACTCGAGCAGCGAGCGCGCCGTGCCCTCGGTCTGGTCCATGAGGTTGGGGACCGTCTTGTACTGGATCGGGTCGGGCCGCGTCATCCAGTAGACGCCGAACCCCGCCAGCCCGATGAGCAGCAGCAGCGCGACGATCCACGCGATCCAGTTGCGGTCGCGCTCAGCACCGATCGCCGGATAGCTGGACGTGTGGTGCCCCTCGCGCGGAGGGGCGCCGGGGAGGTCGTCGCGGAGCACCGGCTCGGGTCGTGGGTCCTCATCAGGCCGTATGCCGCCCGCCGCGGCACCACCGGCCGCCCCACCTGCGGCGGATCCGCCTGGCGCCCCGGCCAGAGCGCCGCCAGCCAGTGCGCCGCCTGCGAGAGCGCCGCCTGCGAGAGCGCCACCTGCCAGTGCGCCGCCGGCAGCGCCCGCGGCCCCGCCGGCCAGAGCACCGCCCGCAGCCGCCGCTCCTGCACCGCCTCCGGCCGTCGCGGACGTCGCCCCGCCCGGGCGGCCCGCCAGCACGTCGGCCCGGTCGATGCTCTCGGTGGGGGCGAACAGGGCGGCGGCCGTCGCCTGCGCCGCCGGGCTGAGCGGGCGTCCCGCGCGCGCCGCCTCGAGGTCGTCACGGAACTCGTCGGCGGTCTGGTAGCGGCGGTCCCGGTCCTTGACCAGCGCGTGCATGATCACCGTGTCGAGCGTGCGGGGGATGCTGTGCTCGTGGCTGGACGGCAGCGAGGGATCCTCGCCGACGTGCTGGTAGGCGATGGCGAGCGGTGAGTCGCCGACGAACGGCGGCCGCCCCGTCACCAGCTCGAAGAGCAGGCACCCGGCCGAGTAGAGGTCGGAGCGGCCGTCGACGTCCTGGCCGCGGGCCTGCTCGGGCGAGAGGTATTGCGCGGTGCCGATGACGGCCTGGGTCTGGGTCATGGTGGCGGTCGACTCCCCGCCCCCGCGGGCGATCCCGAAGTCCATCACCTTGACGTCGCCGTCGTCGGTCAGCATGACGTTGCCGGGCTTGACGTCCCGGTGCACGATGCCGCGCTGGTGGGAGTAGCCGAGGGCGGACAGCACCCGCATGACGATGCGCATGGCCTCGTCGGCCGAGAAGGCGCCGCGGTCGTGCATGAGCTGGCTGAGGGTGTGCCCCTGGACCCGCTCCATGACGATGTAGGGGATGACCTCCTGCACGCCGACGCTGTTGGTGACGATGTCCTCGCCGGAGTCGAACACCGCGACGATGTGCGGGTGGTTGAGGCTAGCGGCGGCCTGCGCCTCGCGGCGGAAGCGTCCCTGGAAGGTCCGGTCGCCGAGCCGGCCCGCGTGGAGCATCTTGATGGCGACCCGGCGGCCGAGGCGGACGTCGTGCGCCTCGTGGACGGTGGCCATGCCGCCGCGGCCGATCTCCTCGCCGAGCTCGTAGCGGCCGCCGATCAGCCTGCTCACTTGCGGATCACCGCCTCCATGACCTGCTTGGCGATGGGGGCGGCGACCTTGTTGCCACCCGTCTCGCGTCCGGCGGACCCACCATCCTCGACGACGACGGCGACCGCCACCTGGGGCTGGTCGGCGGCGGCGTTCAGCGGCGCGATGGAGGTGAACCACGCGTGCGGGGCCTTGTCGTTGCCCTGCTGGGCCGTGCCGGTCTTGCCGCCGACCTCGACGCCCGAGATGCGGGCGTTGGAGCCGGTGCCGTCCTCGACGACGCCGCGCATCATCTGGGCGATCTGGTCGGCGACCTCGGAGGACACGGCCTTGGACAGCTGCTCGGGCTTGGTCTCGTCGAGGACGCTGAGGTTGTCGCCGCGCACGGAGGCGATGAGGTGGGGCTTCATGACGACGCCCTTGTTGGCGATGGCGGCGCTGACCATGGCGACCTGCAGCGGCGTGACCCGCACGTCGTACTGCCCGATCGCGGCCTGGGCGGACTGGGCCTTGTCCATGCCGGCCGGCACCTTGCTCGGCGTGACCCGCTGGGGGACGCGCAGCTCGTCGCCGAAGCCGAACTTCGACGCCTGCTCGACCAGCGCGTCACCGCCCAGCTTGATCCCGATGCCGCCGAACGCCGAGTTGCACGACGTCTCGAGCGCCTGCTGGAGCGTGATCTGGTCGGAGCCGGTGCACAGGCCGTTCTGCCAGTTGGTGAGCGGCACGGACGACAGCGGGAGCTTGAGCTGCGCGGGCGCCGGGATGCGGGCCTTGCCGTCATACTGCCCGGAGGTCAGGGCCGCGGCCGTGGTCACGAGCTTGAAGACCGAGCCGGGGGGATAGAGGTCGCCGCCGATGGCGCGGTTGACGAGAGGCTTGGAGCGGTCGGCGTTGAGGGACTTCCAGGCGTCGGTGACGGCGGAGAAGCGGTGGCTCGACAGCTCGGCGGGGTCGTAGGTCGGGTGGCTGACCATGGCGAGGATCGCGCCGGTGCGCGGGTCGAGGGCGACGACGGCGCCGCGCTGGTCGCCGAGGGCCTTCTCGGCCGCCTGCTGCACCTCGGGGCGGATCGTCAGCTCGACTGAGGCCCCGGCGGGCTGGCGTCCGCTGACCAGGTCGCTGATCCGGCGGTAGAAGAGCTTGTCGGAGCTGCCGGACAGCAGCTCGTCCTCGGCGCCCTCGATGCCGCCGCCCGCGCCGTAGGTGAACGAGTAGTAGCCCGTGACGTGGCTGTAGAGCCGCCCGGAGGGATAGGTGCGCTCCCACCTGAGCTCGTCGTCGGTGGCGACGGACTTGGCGATGGGGGTGCCCCCGACCAGGATCTGGCCGCGCTCGCGGTCGTACGACGCGAGCACGCTGCGGCGGTTGTCGCTGCGGTCGCCGAGGGCCTTGGCCTGGAAGAACATGATCGAGGTCGACGAGATCAGCAGGCTGCAGAACATGATGGCGGCCACGATCGCAAGCCGGCGGATGGGCGGGTTCACCGGGTCTTCACCACCTGGGTCGCCTCGTCGGAGCCGAGCGGCTGGTCGGGGTCGTCGCCGTCGTCGATCGGGCGCCGGGCCTGGTCGCTGATGCGCAGGAGCAGCGCGATGATGCTCCAGTTGGCGATCAGGCTAGACCCTCCGGCGGACAGGAACGGCGTGGTCAGACCGGTCAGCGGGATGACGCGGGTGAGGCCCCCGACGATGACGAAGACCTGCAGCGCCATCCCGAACGCCAGGCCCGCCGCGAGCAGCTTGCCGAAGCCGTCACGCACGCCGATCGCGGTGCGCAGGCCACGCTCGACGAGGATGGCGTATAGCGCGAGGATCGCGAACAGCCCGAACAGGCCGAGCTCCTCCGCGAGGCTCGCGACGATGTAGTCGGACTTGGCGAACGGTGTGATCTCGGGGTGGCCCTGGCCGAGACCGGTGCCGAGGAGCCCGCCGGACGCCATACCCATGATGCCCATCCCCACCTGCGACAGCCCCTTGTAGAAGGGGTCCATCCACAGGTCGACGCGGGTCTGCACGTGGCTGAACAGCAGCCACGCGACGTAGGCGCCGCCGCAGAACATCGTCAGGCCTAGCGCGATCCAGGACACGCGCTCGGTCGCGACGTAGAGCATGGCGACGAACAGGCCGAAGAACAGCAGGGAGGACCCGAGGTCCTTCTCGAAGACGAGGATGCACAGGCTGAACGCCCACGCCACGAGGATCGGCCCGAGGTCGCGGGCGCGCGGCAGCGGGAAGCCGAGCACCCGCCGGCCGACGAGCGAGAGCACGTCCCGCGTCTGGACGAGGTAGCCGGCGAAGAAGATCGCGAGGACGATCTTGGCGATCTCGCCGGGCTGCAGGCCGAACGGCCCGATGCGGATCCAGATGCGGGAGCCGTACTGCGCGTCGCCGATCACGGGCAGCAGCGGCAGGAGCAGCAGGATCACGCCCGCGGCCATGAAGGTGTAGGTGTAGCGCCGCAGCCGGCGATGGTCGCGCAGCCACAGCAGCAGCGCGATCGCCGCCACCACCGACACGGCGCTCCACAGCAGCTGGCGCGGTGCGAGGACGCCCTCCTGGGTGCCCTCGAGGTCGATGCGGTGGATCATCACCAGCCCGAGCCCGTTGAGCAGCAGCGCGATCGGCAGGAGCAGCGGGTCGGCATAGCTCGCCCGCCAGCGCAGCGCGAGGTGGAAGGCGACGCCGATCCCGAGCAGGCCGGCACCGTTGGTCACCATGTCGGTGGGCAGGCGGCCCTGGGTCTGCAGGCCGACGTTGGCATAGGCGAGCATCACGAGCGCGACGGCGAGCAGGGTGAGCAGCAGCTCGACGTTGCGACCGGTCCGAGGGCGGTATGACGAGACGGTGGTCACGGGGTCACCGCCGTGCTGGAGGCGCTGGTCGCCGCAGGCGGCGAGGCTGGGGTCGTGGCCGGCGTCGCGGCAGGCGTCGTGGTGGTGGTCACGGAGGGGCTCGCGCCGCCGGACGGCGTCGGCGCGGCACCCGGCCCACCGCACGGTCGGCCCTGGGCCTTGGCGGACGCGCAGGCCGTGGCCTGGACGCGCAGGTCGGCGACGACCGCGCGGGCGGCCCCGAGGCTGCCGGCCGCGACGCCGTCGGTGACCCGCGTGCGATAGAAGTCGGGCAGGTCGGCGACGGGGATGTCGGTGCGCTCGGTCGTGCTGGACAGCGAGACCGGGCCGACCGTCTGGTCCAGGCCCCGATAGATGGTGACGCGGTCGTCCTGGGTGCCCACGTAGTACTGCTGCTGGGTCCAGCGCCAGCCGGCGTAGGCGAGGCCGGCGAGCACGACCAGGGTCAGGACGACGGCGGCGACGACCTTGGCGAGGCGGGACCATCGCGACACGCCGCCCTCCTCGGCCAGGGTGACCTGCGGCTCGGCGGTGGCGCCGCTCGCGGAGCGCGTCAGGGCGGCGGCGCGGGCGGCGGGGGTGTCGGGGATGGCGCGGGGCATCTGCCGCGCGGCGGCGGCACCCACGACCTGCGGGCGCGTGGACGGGCCCTCGCCGTCGGACAGGCGGACGACGTCGGCGACGATCGCGGTGATGTTGTCCTGACCTCCGGAGCGCAGGGCGAGGTCGACGAGCCGGTCGGCGGCGCGGCCGGGGTCGGGCACGGTGGCGAGGATCTCGGCGATGGTGTCGTGCGCGACGAACCCGCTCACCCCGTCCGAGCAGACGAGGTAGCGGTCGCCGTGGCGCAGCTCGCGCCAGGACACGTCCGGCTCGTCGCCCGGCTGCCCGGTCAGCACGCGGGTCACCATCGACCGCTGCGGGTGGTGCTCGGCCTCGTCGGCCGAGATGCGCCCGTCGTCGACCAGCGTCTGGATATAGGTGTGGTCGTGGGTGAGCTGGGTCAGCTCCTCACCGCGCAGCAGGTAGGCCCGCGAGTCGCCGATGTGCGCCAGCGCCAGCTTGTTGTCGGTGCGCAGCAGCGCCGTGACGGTCGTCCCCATGCCGTGCAGCTCGGGCTGCTCCTGCGCGACGTCGTGCAGCTCGGCGTTGGCGCTCGCGATGGCGTCCTCGAGGTGCTGCAGGGCCCGCGACCCGTGGGTGTCGTCGTCCAGGTGCACCATGGCGCCGATCGCCGTGGAGCTCGCCACGTCACCGCCCGCGTGGCCCCCCATGCCGTCGGCCACGGCGAGCAGGTGGGGCCCGGCATACCCGCTGTCCTGGTTGCTGTCCCGGACCAGGCCGACGTGGGATCGTGCGGCATAGCGCACGGCCATGGGCATGGGCTACTTCCTCAGCTCGAGGACGGTGCGGCCGATCCGCAGCTGGCTGCCGACCCCGACCGGCGTGATGTCGGTGAGCCGCTCCTCGCCGAGATAGGTGCCGTTGGTGGAGCGCAGGTCCTCGACCTTCCACCCCTGGTCATCGCGGTAGACGCGGCAGTGGCGCCCGCTCGCGAAGTCGTCGTCGAGGATCAGCGCGCACTCCGGGTTGCGGCCGACGAGCACGCCGGACTCCTTGAGGTTGATCGTCGTGCCGCGCAGGCCGCCCTCGGTGACCACGATGCGCGTCGGCTCGTTGGAGCGACGTCGTGGCGCGACCGCCGGGCGTCGTCCCGCGCGTGGGGAGACGCGCGTGCCGTAGAGGTCGCGGCGCAGCACCCCCGCCAGGCTGAACACGAAGAACCAGAGCCCGGCGAGCAGGCCCAGCCGGATGATCGTGAGGGTCAGCTCGCTCATGACCGGGTCACCCCCGGCCCAGGCGGAAGGTGAAGGACGTGCGCCCCACCGTCACGCGGTCGCCGTCGGCCAGGCGCTGGCTCGTGATGCGGTGGCCCTCGACGAAGGTGCCGTTGGTGCTGCCGAGGTCGCGGATCGAGCCGACCAGGTGCGGACCGTCGTTGGTGATGCGGACCTCGGCGTGCTGCCGCGAGATGCCCGGGTCGTCGAGCACGATGTCGGCCACGCCGTCCCGCCCGATGACCGTGATCGCCCCCAGCAGCGGGTAGCGGTCGCCGTCGATGTCCAGCCACGGCCGACGGGTCGGGTCCGGGCGGCGCGGCTCGGGCGCGGGTCGGGCGGGCTGCTGCGGGCGAGTGGCCTGCAGATCGTCGTAGCCGTCAGCGGCGTAGGGGTCGGCGCGCTCGAGGGGGCGGTAGGTGCTCGCTGTGGCCGCGGCTCCCGCTCCTGCTGCCGCGCCGCCCAGGCCTTGGCCGACGCCGCCGGAGACGCCCCCGGGGATGGCGGCCGAGCCCGGGCCGTATGCCGGCGCCCCGCCGTCTCGCGGGTCGGCGTCCTCGCGGCGGCGGTCGGCATACCCGCTCTCGTCAGGACCGGGGGCGGGTCGGCGCATGGGCCGCCGCTCGGCCGAGACGGCCCACGGGTCCTTGGCGCTCGCCGGGCGCAGCTTGAAGACGCCGGTCTCGAGCTCGGCGTCCTCGCTGAGGATCACCCGCAGCGGCCCCGCCGGGCGGTAGCGCTGGCTGTCGGCGTGGTCCTCGGCGGCGGCGACGAGCTCGTCCGTCAGGCCGTCGGAGTACTGGCTGAGCTGGTCGTAGTCGCTCGGGCTGAGCGCGATCGTGTAGAGGTTGGGCACGATCGTGCGCCCCTGGCCCACCACCGCCGCCTTGTCGTCCATCGCCGTGCGGATCGCGCTCGCGATCTCCACCGGTTGCACGCTCGACTTGAACGCCTTGGCGAAGGCGCCGTTGACCATGGACGAGAGCTTGCTCTCGAGATTGTCGAACAGTCCCACCGGCGCTCCTCCCTCTGCGACCTACGGCGACACACGGACTCGTCTGGCATCGTAACGGCGGCGTCTGTCCGGCCGGTGGAGGCTGCCCTGGCGCGGGTTCTCGGTTTGGTGACTGGCGCGGGCATAGGGCAAGATGGGGCGTCGCACGTGGTCCCCGGATCGCGCGCAGCCACGGGCAAGTGGCGGAATGGCAGACGCGCTGGCTTCAGGTGCCAGTGTCCGCAAGGACGTGGGGGTTCAAGTCCCCCCTTGCCCACCAGATCGGCCCCCGGATCTCGCCGTCCGGGGGCCGTTGTCGTATGCCGTGCCCCCCGCGTCGCCCCACACCAAACCCCGCCCCCCGCGCGCATCGCCCCCACCCCGCCGACTGGTCAGTTCTGGACGGCGCCTCCCCGACATCGCGGAAACCTGGGCACCGTCCGGCGTGCTCAGGTTTCCGCGATCGGGGTGCTCAGGTTTCCACCCAGACGTGGCGTGCTTTCTGTCCACAGCTCGTGGGGGCTGCACGGCTTTCCTCGCCGTCATCCACAGGGCCGCCACGGGTGCGGACACTGCGCTCCGAGACGCGCGAGGGTGGCGGCGTGCACACGGCCACCGAGATCCCCGAGGAGGTGCGCCCTGGCCAGGCGGCGGCGCGGGGTCGTGACCTGGGCCGAGCTGGCTAGCGGACAAGGCGGTAGCCGACGCCTGGCTCGGTCAGCACGTGCACCGGCCTGCCTGGGTCGGGTTCGAGCTTGCGGCGGATCTGGCTGGCATAGACGCGCAGGTAGTTGGACTCCCGCCCGTAGGACGAGCCCCACGCCGCCTGCGACCGCCCGGTCGTCGAAGCGCACCGTCGGCATCGACACCGAGACGGCTGCGGCGGCATGACCGGCGTCGTCGGCGACGGCGAGCCCGAGGGCGATGGCTCGTCGTGCGTGCGAGCTCGGCATACGAGCGTCCCTGGGCTCCTCCGGTCCGGCGAGACGGTATGACGACCCGCCCGGAGCAGGCCCTGCCGCCGTCAGCTCGCGACGGTGAAGCGCTCGCCGCGGTGGGCGGGGCGCTCGAGCTCGTCGACGAGGGCCACCGCGAAGTCCTCGGCGCTGACCTGGTCGCCGGCGGGCACGTCGAGCTCGACGGTGTAGCGCCCGGTCCGCTCGCCGGGCGCGATGACCGGCGCGGGGGCGAGCATCGTCCAGTCCAGCCCCTCGGCCGCGCGATAGAGGTCGAGCACGGCGGCGAAGGTGTCGGACTCGGGCTTGTACTCCGCGGGGAAGCCCGGGGTGTTGCGCAGCTGGGTGTCCCCGACCTGAAGCGCACCGGCTCCGCCGACGACGAGGAGGCGACCCTCGGGACGTGCCTCGATGAGCGCGCGGTGCGCGGCGAGGGTCGGCTCGTGGCTGCCTCCGTCTCGCGCCGGGGGCACCGCGATGACGGTCGCGTCGCTGGCGGCCATCTGGGCGATGACGACGTCGGTGTCGGACAGGTCGATGGTCAGGGCCTCGGCCCCGTCGACGGGAGTGCCGCGGCGCGATCCGGCGGCGACCTCGTGGCCGCGGGAGAGTGCCTCCGCGACGACGCGCTGACCGACCATGCCGGTGGCCCCGATGACGGTGATCTTCATGTCTGCCTCCTGTGATGATGTGCTGCCTGGACCAACGATAGTATGGATGGGTAACCAAGTACCTCAAGGTAACCATCACCCCCAGGAGCAGATTCGTCGTGGACCCCCAGCCCCGCTTCGACGTCCTCGACCCCGGATGCCCCTCGCGCAGCGTGCTCCGCCACCTCACCGACCGGTGGACGCCACTCGTCGTGGGGGTGCTGGCGAAGGGGCCGGCGCGGTTCGGCGAGATCCGTGATCAGGTGGGTGGCGTGACCGCCAAGGTGCTGACCCAGACGCTGCGCTCGATGGAGCGGGACGGCCTCGTGAGCCGCCGCGCCCAGTCCACGATGCCGCCGCGGGTGGACTACGAGCTGACCGCGCTCGGGCTGACGCTCGTCGAGCCGCTGGACGCGCTGCGGGGCTGGGCGGAGCAGCATGCGGGCGAGGTGCTGGAGGCGCGATCGTCCTACGACCTGGGGCCTGCGCCGGCGCTTGACGGCGGCTGACCGCCGATCAGGACAGGACCCAGCCGTCGGGGGTCTCGCGGATGACCCGGTCCGCGCGCGACCGGGTCGCCCGGATCAGCTCGGCGTTGACCTCGTCGACCTCGTCCACCCAGGCCCGTGCCGCTGCGGCCGCCTTGCCAAAGGCCGTATGCCGGGCGACCAGCCGCTCGCGGCGCACCGCGTCGTCGAGCTCGACCCACCACACCTCGTCGCACGCGGCGCGCGCCTGCTCCCACCCCGGCAGCAGGAGGTAGTTGCCCTCCGAGACGACGACGCGCGCCGCCGCCTGCACGACCAGGGCCGCTGCGAGGGGCTGCTCCAGCTCGCGCTCGAAGCCGGGCACGTAGACGTCCTCGTCGGCAGTGCTGACCCGGGCGAGGGTGGCGGCGTACCCGTCCCGGTCGAAGGTCTCGGGCGCTCCCTTGCGCTCGCGCAGGCCCAGCCGGTCGAGCTGCGCGTCGGCGAGGTGGAAGCCGTCCATCGGCAGGTGCGCCGCGAAGCCCTCGCCGTGCCGGGCGCGCAGCGCGTCCAGGAGGGCCAGCGCCAGCGTGGTCTTGCCGGCGCCGGGCGCCCCCGTGATTCCGAGGACGAGTCGCCGGCCCCCGTCCGGGCCGCGCTCGCCCGAGCCGGGCCCGCCAAGCCCCTCGACGAGCGTCTCGACGAGCTGCGAGAGGGTGGCGGTCGTCATACGGGACCACCCGGGTGAGCGGTCGAGTCCGGCCGCCCCCCAACCCGGCTCACCAGATCTCGAACGACCCGCGGAACACCCGGGCGGCGTCGTCCTCGGTCACCTCCTTGGGGCAGGCGCTGAGCAGGCGCTGCTGCTTCATGGTGCCGGTGACCAGGTCGTCAACATCCGCGTCGCTATAGCCGACGGCGCCGAGCCCGTTGGGCAGCGCGATGTCGCGCATCAGGCGGGACAGCACGGTCGGCAGCAGGTCGGCCGGGTCGTCGGTCATCGGGGCGTCCGGGTCGAGCATCCGGGCGGCCTCGACGTGCCGGTCCGGGTTGGTGTCGAAGGTGAACCGGAAGGCTTCCGGCGCCGTCAGCGACACCGACATGCCGTGCGGCACCATCGGCTCGTCCCCCGCGTAGTCGTCGGGGTGGAAGTCCTTGACCTGCCCCGCGATCGGGTAGGCATTGGCGTGCGGCAGGTGCACCCCGGCGTTGCCGAAGCCCATCCCCGCGAAGGTCGCTGCGAGCGCCATGTCATAGCGCGCGTCCTCGTCGTCGCCGTGGTGCACCGCCTGGCGGAAGGCGTGCGAGAGCAGCTGCAGCGCGCGGCTGCACCACATGTCCGAGACCGGGTTGGCGCCGCAGTACGGCACGCGCTGCTCGGGCTGCTTGCGGGGGTAGGCGGCATACGGCTTGGCGGTCCAGCTCTCGAGCGCGTGGCACAGGATGTCCATGCCGGCGCTCGCGGTGACCCCCGCGGGCTGGGTCAGGGTCAGCCGCGGGTCCACGACGGCGAGGGTGGGGCGCAGCCGCGCGTGGCTGATGCCCGTCTTGACCTTTTGCGCGAGCACGTCGAGCACGCAGATGGTGGTGCTCTCGGCACCCGTGCCGGTGGTGGTGGGGACGGCCACGAGCGGCTTGAGCGGGTTGACGGGGTCGCGGCCCTCGCCGACGGGCACGTTGACGTAGTCCATGAGCTCGCCGGGGTTGGTCATCAGCAGGTTGATGGCCTTGGCGGTGTCGATGCTCGACCCACCGCCGACCGCGACGTAGGCGTCGTAGGGGCCCTGCGCGCGGGCGTTGTCGATGGCCTCCTGCAGGCTCGCATCGGTCGGCTCCACGTGCACCTGGTCAAAGACGTCGGCCCGTATGTCGAACCGGGCCATCTGCTCGGCAACGCGCTGCGGGGTGCCGGTGGCGGCGATGCCGGGGTCGGTGACGACGAGGACGCGCTTGGCGCCCGTGAGGGACAGGTCGTAGCCGATCTCCTCCGACGCGCCGAGCCCGAACTTGAGCTGGGGGGCGCCATACGTGAAGACGGTCTCCTGGTGCGCGTGCTCGCTCACTTGATCGCCACCGGGTTGACGGGGGTGCCCGCGGCCTTGGCGACCTTGAGCGGCGCGGCGACGTAGAAGAAGGTGAACTGGCCGTCCTCGGCGCAGTCCGCGGCGAGCTCCTCGAGGTCGCAGATCTCGGTGAGGGCGACGCCGAGGTTGCGCATGAGCGCGCAGTGAAGCGGGAGCGCGACGCCCGAGCCCGGGTCGTAGGTGACCTCGTTGGCGATGGTGTCGGTCGCGAGGTTGGGGATCTCCATGTCCTGGAACCACCGGGCGAGCTCGAGCGAGTAGGTCAGGCCCGGCTCGCAGAAGTCGTCGTAGAAGGCGTCACCCTTGTCGAAGAAGTGCTTGAGGTAGTTGGTGCGCACCACGAGGATGTCGTGCTTCTCGATCGGGGTGCCCTGCGCCTCCGCGCACGCGACGAGGTCCTCGTGGGTGAACGTCTCGGCCGGGTCCAGGGCCTCCTTGCCGCGCCACCGCGCGATGTCGAGCAGGATGCCGCGGCCGGCCACGCCCCGCTCCGCGATCGGCATGATCGACGCCTTGTCGAGCCCGCCGACGGTGGTGTCGGCGTCGTAGCCGTTCCAGATCTTGCCGTCGTACCAGAGGTGGCCGAGGGCGTCATACTGCGTCGATCCCTGCAGGAAGGCGTCGAGCTTGTCATCGGCGTAGTGCAGGCCGCCGGGGTACTCGGGGCCGCCCGCGCCGTCGTACCAGTTGGACTCGTCGAGGATCTGGGTGCGCACCGCGGGGGTGCGGCCGGGCCAGACCGGGTCGCCCTTGGGGTCGCCGATCATGCGCTGCAGCGTGAAGACGCGGCCGGTCCTGACGCTGCCGATCCCGCGCATCACCTCGCCCGGGGTGAGGTAGTTGAGGGCGCCGACCTCGTCGTCGGGACCCCACTTGCCCCAGTTGCTGGGGGCGTCCTTGAGCAGCTCGTTCATCGAGGGTGCATCGGTCATCGTCGTCCTCCTGCACTGAGGGGTGGGGCGCCTCGTCGCGGCCCTACGCACCAGTAGACCCCGTCGGCCCGGACACCGCTACTCCGGGATCAGGGCGTATGCCGGGGCCCGCCGCGCGACCCCGTGACGTGCTGGCGCCGTGGGGCAGCGCGTGGGCTAGCGTCCGGGCTAGTCACTTCGGGCCATCTTTCAGGTCATCGAGGCACCTGGCGCGCACGAGGGTGGACCCGTCACGCAGGATGAACCCGTCGTGACCTCGCGATGACACCGACCACCCGAAGGGCCCACCCCGCATGTCCGCTGCCTCTGTCTCTGTTTCCGCCTCTGCCTTGCTGGCTGCGGCCCTGGCCGTCTCTGTCGTCCCCGCCTCCGCTGCCTCCGCCGCACCGGCCGCTCCGGCAGCCGCGCCGCCCCCGCCGCCGCTGCAGCTGGCGAGGTTCCAGGCCGACGCGGGTGGCACCAAGGTCAAGGACGACAAGAAGAACGTCAACGGGGAGTACCTCCAGGTGCGCAACACCTCCGCGAAGGCGATCAACGTCACCGGCTACTGGTTCCGTGACACCCACGGGAACCGGTTCGTCTTCCCGCGGGGGTCGGTGATCGGGGCGCGCACGACGGTCACGGTCTACACCGTAGGTGACGCGTGGCTGCCACTGGCCTGCTGGGCCTCGCCGCCAGTCGATGACCAGTCCAGGGTGCGGCTCAGCAGATTCGTTGGTGGGCGCCACCCAGCAGTGACGCCGAGCTCTCAGGCGTGGGGGCGGCGGTGGCGCGGCGGTGCTGTCGTTCACGGGACGATCGCGCAGGGGTGTCCCTGGGCGGCCCGGAGGCGGGGAGGCGGTAGGCATGACGTGGGCATCATGCCGGGAGGGTGTGACAGTCCGCCCTCGTCCTCGACCGCGGGACGCTTCGGGCCCGCGGTCGGTGGCTGTCGGTCCGCCACCGCCCTCGGCCGCGGGGCGCCCGTCGGTGAGATCTCGTTGGGGTGGGCTGCCGGGACGGGGCGGTAGCACTGCCCACCCCGGCGGAGGTCAGGCGACTCGGCCGGGGGTGGCGGCGCGGTAGGCCTGGAGGATGGAGACCGGGACGCGGCCGGCGGCCGGGACCGCGATCCCCTGTCGCCGCGCCCAGGTGCGAGCGGCGGCGTCCTCGGTGGCAGGGCGGGCGCTGGCGCGGCGTCTGGAAGGGCCCCCCTGCAGCCTGCGCAGCTCAGACTCGAGCTCGGCGATCCGTCTGGTGCGGGCCTTGGCTTCCTTGCGGGCCTCCAGGTCGCGGGCCAGGTCCTGCAGCTGGTCGTGCAGCTGGGTGGCCTTGCGCATCAGCTTGGGGGCGCCGCTGGCCAGCGCCTCGGCCAGGATGGCAGATGCGTCCTGGCATACGTTGCGGGGGGTGGAGGTCACGGCTGGCTCCTTCTGGAGGGGGCGGGTGGGGGTGATCCGACGGGCATGGGTGCGGCGGGCCTGGTCACGGAGTGGTGCTCGAGCGCAGTTGCTGCAGGGTGCGGGTCGCTACCTGGAGCTGGCCGTGGGTCAGGCCTCCCGCCCCCAGTGCCTTGTGCGCTGCGGTGTTGAGCGTCTCGATGGCCTCGGCCAGGCGCTCTGGGTCGGCGTCGCGGTGCCCGCAGAGGTGGTTCAGGACGGTGGCGATGGCCGAGGCGTCGCGGATGGGGATGGGCATGAGTGCTCCTGTGTTGGTGGGCGGTTAGTGGTCGTAGGCGTGAGGGGTGGGGTCGTGGGAGCCGACATCGCCGTAGTCGCTGTCGTCCAGGTCCCAGACCTGCATCCCCTGTCGGGCGAGCTCGACGACGGTGTCATGACCGCACCCTCGGCATCGGTAGGCGAGCAGTCGGCGCGCAGGGTGAGCGCCTTCGGCTGCGGTCGTCCCCGTGCAGGTCAGCCGGGGCTGGTTGGTGCGGCACGTCGCGCACCGGATCTGGTCGTGGGTTCCGCGGCCGCAGATGAACGTCTGCGGCTCCTCTCGCCATGGCTCCCAGGCGACCTTGCGGCCGTCCCACCGTGGTGGGAGGTCGTGTGCCGTGCCGCGGCCGGGCAGAGGTACCAGCAGGGGCAGCATCGCGTCGCCGGGGCCGGCTCCCTGCGGGCCGGTCGGAGCGCTCGTGCGACGACCGGTCACGGCGCGACCTGCGGCTCGCGCAGGAGGGG
>NZ_DCYC01000053.1:16272-32257 GCF_002330965.1 Arsenicicoccus sp. UBA2120 | reverse complement strand
GAAGCGTCAGAAGAGCCCAAATAGAGCGCAGTGACGAAGGGCGTAGCGGAGGTTGCGCCCGACGGAGGATGGTGCGGCCGTAGCGGAGTCCGAGGAGCTGCGCCAGTCGTATACGGCGCAGTGACGAACGAGCGGTGACGACGGTCGCAGCCATCGGACGGCCGCGACGAACTGCGTCCGGCCTGCAGTTTGTCCACGTGGAGGGGGCTGGGACGTGGCGATGCTGCGTCCGGCCTGCAGTTCGTGCACGTGCGGATAGGCCGGGGCTGGGGTGTGCGGGGTCTGCGCTGGGAGCGCGAACCTCGCGCAGCGGCGCGGGTGGGGGTGGGCCGGCGTGAGCGGGGCGCGCGGCATACGGCCTGGATCGGTAGGGTCGGGTGCGTCGACCACCTCGAGCACCGGAGGACACCGTGAACCACCCGACCGTCGACCCGCAGCTGCTCCGAGAGGCGCGGGACCGCGCCCGCCGGGAGCACGAGGAGGCCAAGGCCTCGGGGCTCAAGCTCGACATCACGCGGGGCAAGCCCTGCTCGGCCCAGCTCGACCTCAGCGAGCGGCTGCTGACCGTGCTGGCCGAGGGCGAGCACACGACGCAGGCCGAGGGTGACCTGCGCAACTACAGCCCGACGCAGGGCCTGACCGAGCTGCGGGAGATCTTTGCCCCGCTGCTCGACGTCCGCCCGGACCAGCTGGTGGTGCGGGACAACTCGTCGCTGTCGCTGATGCACCAGTGCGTGGCGTCGTCGTTCTTCCACGCTCCGCCCGGCGCTCCCGAGGGCACGGGCTGGGCGGGCCGGACGGTGCGGTTCCTGGCGCCGGTGCCCGGCTACGACCGGCACTTCACGGTGTGCTCGGAGCTGGGCGTCGAGCTGGTGACCGTGCCGATGACGCCGGAGGGCCCCGACATGGACCTCGTCGAGGAGCTCGCCGGCAAGGACGCCTCGATCAAGGGCATCTGGTGCGTCCCGAAGTACTCCAACCCGACGGGCGTGACCTACTCCAGCGAGACCGTGCAGCGGCTCGCGGCGATGCAGACCGCGGCGCCGGACTTCCGGGTCTACTGGGACAACGCCTATGCCATCCACCACCTGCGCAGCACCGAGGCGCAGCTCGACCCGATCCTCGAGGCGTGCGAGCAGGCCGGCAACCCCGACCGTGCGTTCGTCTTCGGCTCCACGTCCAAGGTGACCTTCGCCGGCGGCGGCGTCTCGTTCTTCGCCTCCTCGCTGGCCAACGTGGCGTGGTTCCTCAAGCGTGACGGCTTCCGCTCGATCGGGCCGGACAAGCTCAACCAGCTGCGCCACCTGCGGTTCTTCGAGACCACCGAGGGCGTGCGAGCGCACATGCAGCGGCACCGCGAGATTCTCGAGCCCAAGTTCGACGCCGTGCTGCGGCACCTCGAGAAGGACCTCGCCGAGCTCGGGATCGCGGAGTGGACCGACCCGGACGGCGGCTACTTCATCAGCCTCGACGTCGTGCCCGGCACGGCGGGTCGGGTCGTCGAGCTCGCCAAGGAGGCGGGCGTCGCCCTGACGCCAGCCGGCGCGACCTTCCCCGGCGGCGTGGACCCGGACGACCGCAACATCCGCATCGCCCCGACCATGCCGTCGACCGACGACCTGGACACCGCGCTGCGGGTCCTCACGTCGTGCGTGGTGCTGGCGGCCGCGGAGTCGCTGCTGCCGGACGACGACGCCGCATCCGGCGCACGGTGACGAGGTAGATCACGAGCAGCGCCGCGGCATACGCGACGGGGGTCGCGGGGTACGCCCCGTGGCCCCCGTACGCGCAGCACCCCGCCACGGCCAGCGCCAGCCACTCGGGACGTCCCACCATCACGGCCAGCGCCACGAGCGGCAGGGAGTACCACGCGAGCACGGGCGTAGTGGTGAGCAGCAGCGCGCCGAAGAGGTAGAGCGCGGGCAGCGCCGGGTCGTCCTCACGCCCGCGGCGCCCGAGCACCGCCCAGGCCGCCACGCCCAGGCACACGACGACGGCGAGGACGTTGGCGACGGGCAGCGGCATCACGAGCGTGAGCAGGGACGCGCGGTTCTCGCCGCCCTCCTCGGCGAGGTAGCCGTCGAGCGATCCCTTGATGGCCGGGCCGACGGCGAGATAGTGCGGCAGATAGACCAGGACGACCAGGCCGATGGCGGTGAGCCCGACCACCAGAGAGCGTCGTATGCCGCCCCAGACGCCGGCCGGGGACCCGTCGTCGCGGGTGCACCGCCAGGGTGTGAACGCCGGCAGCAGGACGAACGGCGTGAGCTTGACCGCCGCCGCGAGCCCCACGAGCCCGCCGACGACCACCGCGGCCCGCCGGTGCACGGCGGCCATCACGGCGAGCACGACCAGGAGGGCGACGAGCACGTCGACGTGACCGCCGTTGCCGGCCTCCAGCACGACGATCGGCGACCAGGCCCAGACCAGGGCCTGGAAGGGGTCACGACCACGGGAGCGCAGGTAGCGCGCGATCAGCACCGACGTCGCGACGGCGATCAGCGCCCCGCTGATCTGGAAGCCCTTGGACCCCCACGACCACGGCGTCACGGCGGACACGGCCGCGTAGTAGGCCTCGGCGACGGGTGGGTAGGGCGTGAGGAAGCGGGGGCGGCTGATGGGGGAGCGCGGGTCGTTGCGGGCGTACTCCAGAACCCCCTCGCGGGTGGCGGGCAGCGGCTCGGTCGTGACGCCGGACGGCTCGTCGGGCCGCAGCCCCGGGAACAGGACGGGGTCGCGCAGGTGCGCGAGGCGGTCGTCGAACGGCACGTAGCGGTAGGGGTCGACACCGTCGAGCTGCACCCGGCCGTCCCAGACGTAGCGGTTGAGGTCGGTCGAGCTGGCGGGGGCGAAGAACAGGCCGGGGAGCTGGACGACGAGGGCCAGGGCGGCGATCGCGAGCAAGGGTCGGTCGGTGCGGCCGGTGCGGCCGGTGCGGCCGGCGTGGTCGGCTCGGAAGAACCAGCGGGCCACCAGCCCGAAGACGATCCACGCGGACAGGGACACGACTAGGTAGAGCCACCGCCGCGAGTCGGTGTTGCCCACCGACAGCACGCCGAGGTAGGTCACCGTCAGGATCGCGGTGGCCCGCGCAGCTCGTCTCACGGGCCCCAGCCTGCCAAACCCCGGCGCTCAACCAGGTGAGTGACGTGCGCTACAGGGGCACGGGGGTCTGTCATGACTGCGTAGTACGGTCTGCCCATGAGCCTCTCGACGTCCGCGAAGACCGACCCCGTCCGCGCCGCCGGCGGCAACCCCGTCGTGGGTGGGGCGCCGCGGCATACGGTCGACCAGGCGTGGATCGACCAGGTCAGCCGGGGTGTCGTCAGCGACGGGACCGTCCCCGCGGTCGAGCTGACCACGCCGCTGACCGGTGAGGTCCTGGGCACGGTGGCCCAGTCCTCACGGGCCGACGTCGAGGCCGCGGTCCGTGCCGGTCGCATGGCGCAGGTGCGCTGGGCGCGGACCCGTCTGGCGGACCGGTCCCGCATCCTGCTGCGCTTCCACGACCTGGTCCTGGAGCACCAGTCCGAGCTGCTCGACCTCGTCCAGCTCGAGTCCGGCAAGACGCGCTTCCACGGCTTCGAGGAGGTCGCCGACACGGTGATCGTGGCCCGGCACTACGCGCGTCGCCTGCCGGGCTATCTCGCGGGCACCTCGGCCCAGGGCGGGCTGCCGTTCCTGTCCACCGCTCGGGCCGCCCGGCGTCCCAAGGGCGTGGTGGGGGTCGTCGCGCCGTGGAACTACCCGCTGTCCATGTCGATCACCGACGCGATCCCCGCGCTGCTCGCGGGCAACGCGGTCGTGCTGCGCCCCGACAACCGCGCCGCCCTCAGCTGCCTGCGCGCCGTGCAGCTGCTCGAGGAGGCCGGGCTGCCCGACGGTGTCCTGCTGGTCGTGCTGGGCGACGGCCCCAGCGCGGGGCAGGCGGTCGTCGAGCTGACCGACTACGTCTGCTTCACGGGGTCGACCGCCACCGGGCGCAAGGTCGCCGCCACGTGCGCGGAGCGCCTCGTCGGCTGCTCCCTCGAGCTCGGCGGCAAGAACCCGCTCTACGTCGCGGCGGACGCCGACCTGGACCGCGCGGCCCGAGGGGCCGTCACCGCGTGCTTCGGCAGCGCCGGCCAGCTGTGCATCTCCGCCGAGCGGATCATCTGCCACGAGGCGATCGCCGACGACTTCGTCCGCCGGTTCGTGGCCCTGGTGCGCCAGATGCGGCTCTCGGTCGACCTGGCCTACGGCGCCGACATGGGATCGCTCGCGGGCCCGCAGCAGCTGGCGACCGTGGAGGAGCACGTCGAGGACGCGCGCGCCAAGGGCGCCACCGTCCTCACCGGCGGCCGGGCTCGTCCCGACCTCGGGCCCTATGTCTACGAGCCCACGGTGCTGACCGACGTGACCGAGGACATGCTGTGCGCCCGCGGCGAGACCTTCGGGCCCGTCGTCACCATCTATCGCGCCCGCGACGACCGCGCGGCCATCACCATGTGCAACGACACCGACTACGGCCTCAACGCCTCGGTCTGGACCCGCGACGTGCGGCGCGGCAAGGATCTGGCCCGCCGCATCGACGCGGGCACCGTCGGGGTCAACGACGGCTACGCCGCCGCCTGGACCGCCGTCGGGGCGCCCATGGGCGGCATGAAGCAGTCCGGCATCGGGCGACGTCATGGCGCCGAGGGCCTGCGCAAGTACACCGAGGAGCAGAACGTCGCCGTGCAGCGGCTCGTCCCCGTGCAGGGCCCGGCGGGTGTGGACCAGTCGCTGTGGACGGGCCTGCTCACGAGCGGGCTGCGGTCCCTGCGGGTCACCGGCTGGCGCTGACCGGCTCTGCGTCCTGCGCCGGCGTGGGGTTCTGCGCGGGGTTTCTGCGCGGGATGGGCGCCCGGCCCGGCTAGGTTGAGCCAGGAATGGGACAAAGCCGACCTGGTGCTGGAGGACGTCCGTGAAGCTCGTCGTGCGTCGCGACCCTGTCTACGTGCGCCGGCGGCGCATCGTCGGGCTGATCGCGCTGCTCCTGCTGGCGCTGCTCGTGCTGGGCGGCGTCCGCGCCTGCCAGGCCCTCGTCGGAGGACGGGGCGACGACGCCACGGCTGCCGCGCTCCAGGCTCAGAAGGCCGCCTACGACGTGTCGGGCACCCAGCTCGTCAAGCGGCAGACGATCACCGGCAACATCAACCCCAAGTCGGTGGCCGCGTCCCCGAGCGGTCTCGTGATCGCGCAGAACATGATGTACCGCCACACGGTCACGGCATACGGCGCGGACGGTCAGCTCAAGGCGACCGTCCCCGACGCGGTGGACCTCGCCCAGTTCGGCGTCAAGGACGCCAAGGGCACCGTCAAGGGCGCGCCCGTCGAGGCGACCTGGACCCGGGACGGCGCCAAGGCCTATGTCTCCAACTACTCGATGTACGGCCCCGGGTTCGCCAAGAACGGCTTCGACGACTGCAGCGCCACCTCTGCGGTGGACCGGTCCTACGTCTACCGCCTGGACGCCGCCTCCCTCAAGGTCGACCAGGTCATCCAGGTGGGCGCGGTCCCCAAGGTCGTCGCGCTGAGCCCCGACCAGCGCACCCTGCTGGCGACCAACTGGTGCTCGGGCACCCTGTCGATCGTCGACGTGGCGCAGGCCAAGGAGGTGGCCACCGTCAAGATCGGCGCCCACCCGCGCGGCATCGCGATCAGCCCCGACAGCACCACCGCCTACGTCGCCGAGATGGGCGGGGAGACCGTCTACCAGGTCGACCTGGCCGCGCGGACGGCGAAGCCGCTGGTCAAGCCCGGCAAGGGTCCCCGCGCGCTCGTCGTGTCGGCCGACGGCAAGCACCTCTACGTCACCAACAACGACGCCAACACCCTCGTCCGCGTCGACCTCGCCTCGGCCAAGGTCGACCAGACCGTCTCCCTGGCGAGCCAGCCGCGGTCGATGGCCATGAGCCGCGACGGACGAGCCCTGTATGTCGTGAGCTACGGCGCCGCCGCGATGAGCAAGGTCCGGACCAGCGACCTCACCGTCCAGCAGGTCGTCGCCACCGAGCCCAGCCCGATCGGCGTCGCCTACGAGCCGACGCGCAACGCCGTGTGGGTGTCCTGCTACAGCGGCTCGATCCTGGTGCTCGACGAGGCCAAGGGCGGCACGCCCGCCCCGTCGCCCAAGGGCGGGCAGCCGACGGCGACACCCTCCGGGCCCGCCCACGACTGAGACCCCTCGTGCACGGGACGCCCAGCCGGGTCGCCTAGGGTAGGACGGTGATCCGCACCGCCCTCAAGCCCCGTTGGTTGGGGCTGCTCGCGCTCGTGGTGCTGGTCGTCATCGCCTTCACCCGCCTCGGGCTGTGGCAGCTGGACGTCTCCAAGGACCAGGGCGCCAAGAAGGCCCTGGCCGAGGCTCAGGCCCGACCCGCCGCCCCGCTGTCCCAGGTCGTGCAGCCGCACGCGCCCTTCGAGGGCGTCATGTCCAACCGTCGCGTCGAGGTGACCGGCGCCTACGACCCGTCGGGTCAGTTCCTGGTGCCGGGACGGTTGCTCGAGGGCCGCACCGGCTACTGGGTCGTGACGCCGCTCGACGAGACCGCCACGAGGGCCCGCGTCGCCGTGGTGCGGGGCTTCGTCATACGGCCGTCGGACGCGCCCGCCGCGCCGACCACGACGGTGACGGTGACCGGGACCCTGGCGCCGGGGGAGTCCCCGTCCGACCAGGTCCTGCCCGCCGGGCAGCTCGGCTCGATCGACCTGGCGGTGCTCGTCAACCGGTGGCCGCAGGACCTCTACAACGCCTTCGTGCTCGCCGGGGCGGAGCGCCCGGACCTCGGCGCCGGCACCGCGCTCCAACGCATCCCCCCGCCCCAGCCTGAGTCTCAGCTCAACTGGCGCAACTTCGCCTACGCGCTGCAGTGGTGGGTCTTCGCCGCCTTCGCCGTCTACATGTGGTGGCGCATGGTGCGTGACGACCACCGGTCCGGCATACGGCCAGCCCCTCACGACAACGACCACCCGATCGACCAAGGAGAACCCGCCCGATGACCCAGGTGCCGTCCGCCGGCTACGACAACCCCGAGACCGTCCGCAAGGCGCTCACGCCGTTCAAGGTCATGGCCTTCATCGTCGGCGTGGGGCTGCTCGTGCTCGTGCTCGAGATGCTGCTCAAGTACGGCCCCTGGAAGAACGACGTCCTCGCCTGGTGGGCGATGCCGCACGGCTTCCTCTACATGATCTATCTCGTGGCGACCTTCAACCTGGGGACGGCGGCCAGGTGGCCCCTGTCCAAGATCATCAAGGTCATGCTGGCCGGGATCGTGCCGTTCCTGTCCTTCTGGGTCGAGCGCAAGGTCGCCCACGAGGTCGACGGTAGGCTGGCCGCGTGAGTGAGTCCCTCCAGGCCAAGCCGGTTCTCGTCGTCGACTTCGGCGCGCAGTACGCCCAGCTCATCGCCCGTCGGGTGCGTGAGGCCGATGTCTACTCCGAGGTGGTGCCGCACTCCTGGTCGACCGAGCGGCTGCTCGCCAAGGAGCCCTCGGCGATCATCCTCTCCGGCGGTCCGTCGAGCGTGTATGCCGAGGGCGCCCCGCGCCTCGACCCGGCGCTGCTCGAGGCGGGGATCCCGGTGTTCGGGATGTGCTACGGCTTCCAGGCGATGGTCCAGGCGCTCGGTGGGACGGTCGCGCACACCGGCCTCGGCGAGTACGGCTCGACCCAGGCGCAGGTCAGCGACACCAGCTCCACGTTGTTCAACGGCCAGCCGGCCGACCAGTCGGTGTGGATGAGCCACGGCGACTCGGTGACCGAGGCCCCGGACGGCATGCGGGTCACCGCGGCGACCTCAGGCGCCCCCGTGGCGGCCTTCGAGGACGACGAGCGGCGGCTCTACGGCGTGCAGTGGCACCCCGAGGTCATGCACTCGACGTTCGGGCAGCGCGTGCTCGAGAACTTCCTGTCCAAGGGCGCCCGGATCGAGGCGGACTGGACGCCGGGCAACGTCGCGGAGGAGCTCGTGACCGCCGTGCGCGAGCAGGTCGGCGAGGACCGGGTGCTGTGCGCCCTGTCCGGCGGGGTCGACTCGGCCGTGGCCGCGGCGATCGTGCAGAAGGCCGTCGGCGACCAGCTGACCTGCGTGCACGTCGACCACGGGCTGCTGCGCGAGGGCGAGCGCGAGCAGGTGGAGCGCGAGTTCGTCGAGGCGACGGGGGTCGACCTGATCGTCGTCGACGCGCGGGAGCAGTTCCTCACGGCGCTGGCCGGCGTCACCGACCCCGAGACCAAGCGCAAGATCATCGGCCGTGAGTTCATCCGCGCCTTCGAGCAGGCCGCCCGCGACGTGGTCGAGGACCGCGGCGACGAGGAGCACCCCGTCAAGTGGCTGGTGCAGGGCACGCTCTATCCCGACGTCGTCGAGTCCGGCGGCGGCGAGGGCGCGGCCAACATCAAGTCCCACCACAACGTCGGTGGCCTGCCGGACGACCTGCAGTTCGCGCTCGTCGAGCCGCTGCGCACCCTCTTCAAGGACGAGGTGCGCCAGGTGGGCCTCGAGCTGGGCGTCCCCGAGGCGATCGTGTGGCGTCAGCCCTTCCCGGGCCCGGGCCTCGGCATCCGCATCATCGGCGAGGTGACCGCCGAGCGCCTCGAGATCCTGCGGCGCGCGGACTCGATCGCCCGCGAGGAGCTGTCCGAGGCGGGCCTCGACCGCGAGATCTGGCAGTGCCCTGTCGTGCTGCTCGCCGACGTGCGCTCGGTGGGCGTGCAGGGCGACGGCCGCACCTACGGCCACCCGATCGTGCTGCGCCCGGTCTCGTCGGAGGACGCGATGACGGCCGACTGGTCGCGCGTGCCCTATGACGTGCTGGCGACCATCAGCAACCGCATCACCAATGAGGTGAGCGAGGTCAACCGGGTGGTGCTCGACATCACGAGCAAGCCGCCGGGCACCATCGAGTGGGAGTGACCCGGCCCCGCCTGGGGTGACCGGGTCTGGGGTGACCCAGCGGGAGGCCGGTCAGCGGTCGAGGGCGCTCGCGGCCATCTCGGCGAGGTGCTCGATGGTCTCGATGCCGTGCTGCTGGCTGCTGACCTCGCAGCTCACGGCCGCGAGGAGCACCTCGTGGCCAGCGGCGGTCTGCGCGCGTCCGGCCGACGTGACCACCCAGCCGTCGGACCGGGGGAGCCAGCCGTTCTTGACCTGGGCCTCGTGCTGCGGGTTGGCGGCCGAGACACCCCAGTCCTGCCCGTCGGACACCCGGCCCATCAGGCCCAGCGCGTAGTCCCGGCTCGCCTGGTCCAGCGGGCCGTCGTCGCGGACGAGGTTGCGCAGCAGGCGCACCTGGTCGGCGGCCGTGGTGGTGGTCAGACCCCAGCGGTAGGAGGTGCCCGGCTCGGTCTCGGTCATCCCGAACCTGCGGTTGGCCGCCCGCACGCCCTCGTGCTGCCCGATCAGTCCCCACAGCGTGGTGGTGGCGTTGTTGTCGCTGTTGATGATCATGGAGGACGTCAGCGCCCGGTCGGAGCTGCTGAGGGGCTTGCCCGCGTCCTGCCGCTGCAGCAGCAGGGTGAGCAGCACGTCGAGCTTGACCATGCTGGCCGTCTCGCACCGCTGCCCGGCGTTGTGCTGCACCTGCCGACCGTCGGTCAGGTCGACGGCGAACACACCGACGTGACCTTTGCGGCCCGTGAGGTAGGCCCCGGCGGCCGCGTCGAACCCGGCCTCGGTGACGCCGGCCGCCGGTGCGGGGGTGGACGCCGGCGCCGAGGTCGGGGCCGCCGAGCTCGTCGTGCCGGCCGCCGGCGGGGTGGTCGACGGCGAGACGGCGGTCGTCGGCGACCCGGCCGTCGTGGACGCGCTCGCGGGGCGCTCGTCGTCGGTCGGGGCGATGACGGTGTGGGTGACGGCGGGGGCCGTGACGGTCGTGGTCGCTGATGCGGCGGCGCCGGACCCGCCGCACCCGCTCAGCCCGGAGGCGGCGAGGCCGAGGGCCAGGACGAGGGGGGAGATTCGGTGCGGCACCCGCTCATTGTCGGTGAATCCTGCACCAGTCCCCTCATTGCGCCCGCGTGTCGGGGTGTCCGGGATCAGTGGGCGTGCGCCCGCATCTGGGCGGCGGCGGGCGCCTCGGAGAGCAGCGCGTCCTCCGCGGTCACCGACGCCGGGAGGTAGGCGCAGGTGGGGTCCGAGGCCAACGGGTCACCGGTGACGGCATACGCGTGGGAGCGCGACCCGCCGCACACCTCGCGGAACTCGCACACCCCGCACTTGCCGACGAACTGCTCCGGCGTCCGCAGCGACCGCATGATCGGCGACTCGCGATAGATCTCGGGCAGCGGCGTCTCGCGGACGTTGCCGGCCCGGTGGGGGAGGAAGCCGGAGGGGTAGACCCAGCCCTGGTGGTCGATGAACACGAAGCCGCGGCCGGAGTTGACGTCGATCGGCGGACGGGCGGGCCGCTCGCGCACCTCGCGGTCGCCGAGCAGGACGGCCGTGGCCTCGGTGAGCTGGCGGTAGAGCTCGCCGCGCTCCTCGGCCGCCGAGCCGTCGTGCGCGGCCGTGAGCCGCTGCAGCACGACCCGGCGGTAGTGCGGCGCCTCGGTGGTCTTGATCGCGATGAAGCGGGACACGTCGACGAGCCAGTGCAGCACGTCCTCGACCTCGTCGGCCGTGAGGGTCTGCAGCTGCTGGCCGCGGCCCGTGGGGACGAGGAAGAACACGCTCCACAGCTTGGCACCGAGGTCGAGGACCGTGGTGAGCAGCCGCGGCAGCTCCAGCACGGTCGAGCGGGTGACGGTCGAGTTGATCTGCAGCCGGAAGCCCGCCTCGGTGACCAGCCGCGCCGAGTCCAGGGTGCGCTCGAAGGTCCCCTCGAAGCCGCGGAACGCGTCGTGCGTCGGGGCCTGCGCACCGTCGAGCGAGAGGGACACGGCCTTGCCGCCGGCGTCCCGCAGCTCGGCCAGCCGCTCGGTCGTCAGGTTGGGGGTGGCCGAGGGTGACAGGGCCATGGACAGGCCGAGGGAGGTGCCGTATGCCGTGAGCTCGGCCAGGTCAGGGCGCTCGAAGGGGTCGCCGCCGGTGAGCACGACGAGGGGGTGCGGCTTGGGGAAGGACGCGATTTGCTCGAGCAGGGCCTTGCCCTCGTCGAGGCTGAGCTCGAGGGGGTCCCGCCGGGTGATGGCGTCGGCGCGGCAGTGCAGGCACGCGAGCTGGCAGGCCCGGGTGACCTCCCAGATGGTGATGAACGGCTTGTCCGCGACGTCGTGCCGCTGGTGACGGACCGCCTTGGCGAGGTCGGGCGCGGCGCCGGGCGCCCCGGGGTGCCGCAGGTCGTGGCTCATCGCGTGGGCCTTTCGGTGAGGGTGGTGACGGCCTGCAGGGCGGAGGTGACGCAGCCGCTGATGCCGGCCCCGTCGTGGGAGGCGCCGGCGACGACGACGCCCGGCAGGTCGCGCTGCAGGGCCGCGCGGGCCGCGGTCAGCCGCTCCTGGTGACCGACGACGAGCTGGGGCGCGGTGTCGAGCCAGCGGTGCACCCGCGTCTCGACGGGCCGGGCGCCGAGCCCGGTGAGCTCGCCCAGGTCGGCCAGGAGCAGGTCGACCAGCTCGGCGTCGCTGTGGTCGTCGACGATGGTGGAGCCGTCGCGGCCGGCGGAGAGGCGCACGAGCGTGGTGTCGCCCCCGGCCAGCTGGGGCCACTTGGAGGACAGGAAGGTCGCGGCCTTGAGCCGGCGGCCGAGCCGGCTCGGGATCATGATGCCGGTGCCCTCGGCGATGGGGCGGCACCGCTGCGCCTCGGCGGCGGGCAGCGCCACGAGGACCGACGCCAGCGACGCGGAGCGGACCTGCGCCAGGGGCGCCGCGGCGTCGGGGGAGGCGCCGGCCAGGAGGCGGGACGCGACGGCGGCGTTGACCGCGAGCACGACGGCGTCGGCGTGGTGGTCCTCGCCGGAGACGGTGGTCACGGCATACGACCCCTGCTCGGTCCGGCGCAGGGAGGCGACGGGCGAGGAGAGGCGCACGTCGACGTCGACGCCATCCAGGAGGTGATCGGTGAGGGTGGACAGGCCCTGCGGCCAGGTCGCGAACATCGACGGCGCCACGCTCGGCCCGGCCTTGCGCGTGCGGACCGACAGGGTGAGGGAGCGGCCGTCGCGCGCGACCGCCGCGAGCATCGGCGAGGCTGCCCGCAGCGACAGCTGGTCGATGTCGCCGGAGTGCAGCCCGCCGAGCATCGGGTCGACGAAGGAGTCGGCGATCTCGTCGCCGAACCGCTCGCGGACGAAGCGCCCGACCGAGACGTCGCCCTCGACGCGGTGGCGGCGGGCCACGAGCGGCTCGAGGGCGGCGCGCGCGAGACCCTGCACCGAGACGATCCCGGAGCGGACCACGGGCATCAGCTGGGTGGGGCCGGTCGGGCCGACACCCTGGGGAAGGCGGCGCAGACCCTTGCGGGTGGCGAGCCAGGTGGCGCCGGGGTTGGACCGGATCATCGTGGCCTCGAGCCCCAGCTCGCGCACGAGGGCGGTCACCGCGGGGGACGCCAGGTGGACCGCCTCGGCGCCGAGCTCGCAGCGACGGCCGGCGAAGTCCACGGAGCGGACCTGCCCGCCGAGCCGGTCGCCGGCCTCGAGCACCGTCACCCGGGAGCCAGCCTGGGCGAGGCGCCGCGCCGCGAGGAGGCCGGTGACGCCACCGCCCACCACCAGGGCACGAGCGGGGACGCTGCCCGTGGGGGCGGTGCCCTCGGCGTCGTCGGTGGGGAGGGCGGTGCTGGCGTCGGGCATGAGCCCAACCCTAACGAGGGCCGCTCCGGGACGATGCAGCGGGGTGGTGTTTGTCCCGGCATACGTCGTGTTTTTTCATCCCGGGGCAAGATGGACGTATGTCGTCGACCGAGACCGCGCCCACCGCGCCGCCCGTGACCCAGCTCCACGGGCACGCGCGCCGCTGGGCGCTCGCCGTGGCCGCCGCCGGACTCCTCGTGCTGGTCATCACCATCGCCTGGAACGTTTTCGCCCCCTGGGGTCAGCGGCTCGACACCCGCGCGTTCGGGTCGATCGCGATCACCGACACCTTCCGCTACCAGCACATCGGGACCGTCCTGGCCGCCGTCGAGGTGCGCACCCTCGCCGCGGCGTTCGCGATCTGCGTGGTGCTCGCGGTGTGGCGGCGCAGGTTCGACCTGGCGCTCGGGGCGCTCGTGGTGGTGGTGGGCGCCAACCTCACGGCCTACCTCACCCGCACCTACCTGATCCACCGCCCGGACTACGGCCTCGACCACCTCGGACCGGTCAACTCCGCGCCGAGCGGGCACGCCGTCGCGTCCTGCTCGATCGCCATCGCGATCGTCCTCGTGACGCCGATGACGATCCGCCTGTGGGTGACCTACTTCGCCGCGCTGTGGGCGAGCTGGGCCGCCCTCGGCGTCGTGGTCGTCCGCATGAACCGGCCCGGCGACGTGATCGCCGCGATCGCCCTCGTCGCCCTCTGGACGGGCATCGGGGTCGGGGTCGCGGCGCTGGTCGCCGGTCGTCCCCAGCAGCGACGGATGCTGCGGGACTTTCGCACGCAGGTCCGTGGCCTCGGGTGGCAGCGGACCCGTGAGCCCCGGGTCTCCAACGCTCCCTACGGCCTGACGCTGCTGGTCCTGTCCGGCCTGTCGGCCGTCGTGGTGATGGGGGTGCTGCTCGTGTCGTGGGGCGTCGGCGTCCTGTCCAACCCGCTCGGCCTCGTCCTCGGCATCGGCTCGCTGCTGCTGATCGGCGGGCTCGTGGGCGGCCTGGTCGGGGCGACCTCGCGGGCCGTGGAGAAGTACCTGCGCTGAGGGTCCCGCGCCGCCGGCAGGCTCGCCCTGCTGCCGGGACGACCACTCCGCCCGTATGCCGCGCGCCCGGCCCCCTCGTGAGGGACCGGGCGCGCGGCATACGGCGTCATCACTGTCGACGGGTCAGCGGGCCGGGCCGTTCTTGGGCCGGACCGTGAGGGCCACGCTCGCCGGGTAGGTCTGGCGACCGGTCAGCGTCAGCGTGTGCGCGCCGACCGCCGTCCTGGTGGGCACGGTCCAGCGCAGCGTGCCGGCGCCGGTGGCGTCGACCGTGACCGTGCCGACGACGGCGCCGTCCAGGCGGACCGTGACGACGTCGCCGGGCTTCCAGCCGGCCAGGGTGAGCGTGAGCTTCTGGCCCGGCTTGCGGACGCTCTCGTCGACCGTGACCGTGCCGGGCTGGTAGAGGTGCAGCGCCGGGCGGACCCGGACGACCTGGGGGTCGTGGTCGGAGGTCTGCACCGCGAACTCGCTGTTGATGTGCGCGACCTGCAGCGAGGTCGAGCCCTTGAGGTTGGCCGAGACGAGGACGTGGTCCAGGGTCTGGCTGATCCCGTTGAACACGTAGGAGTAGCGCTCGTTCTCGGGAAGCGTCCACATCGTGTCGTGCAGCAGCGCGCCGTCCGCGGTCAGGACCTTCATCGGGGCCGAGAACTGGTAGTCGTTGAAGTCACCGCCGAGGATGACGTTGGCCTGCGGGTCCACGGCCTTGACCTGCTCGACGAAGGCCCGCAGCGACTGCGCCTGCTGCGTGCGCTGCACCTCCGAGGCGCGGTTGGGCGGCTGGAAGCGCCCGTCGGCCGAGTCGTCGCCACCCTTGGAGTTGAAGTGGTTGGCCACGACGATCACCTTGCGGCCGCGGTAGACGAACTCACCGGCCAGCGGCTTGCGGGAGGCGTTCCACGCCGGGTTGGTGGGGTCGACTCGGCCGGGGCTCGCCGACAGCGCGGGGGTGTCCTCCAGGCCGGGGGTCGTGTCCTTGGTGACCGTGGTCGCGCTGGTCGCGGTGCCGCCCGCGCGCTCGACGAAGGTCACCCGCTCGGGGTTGTAGAGCAGGCCCACGCGGATGTTGCCGCCGGGCTGCCCGCCGTCGCGCCCGTCCTCGGGGTCGATGACCGCGGCCTTGTATGCCGGACCGCCCGCGGCCCGGATCGCCGCGATGAGCTTGGCCTCGGTGGTGTCGGAGGAGGTGGTGCCGTCGTTGGTCGCGCCGCTGTCGTCCTGGATCTCCTCCACCGTGATGACGTCGGGGGACCGCAGGTTGGTCGCGACGGCCTGGCCCAGCGCGGCGTACTTGGCGTCGGTGTCGCCGGGCTTGAGGTTCTCGACGTTGAAGGTCGCGACGGTGAGCTGGTCGTCGGCGGCCGGGGCGACGACCGTGCGGGTGAGGCCGTTGTCGGTGCGGGCCCCGAGGCGGGTGGCGGCGATGGTGTAGCCGCCGTAGGTGGACCAGTCGACCGGGCCGGTCGTGGCGCCCGCGAGGACGTCGCCGACGTTGGCGGCCGGGACCTTGCCGTCGACCGGCATGACGAGCATGCGGCCGGTGGGCGTGCGGTCGTAGTCCGCGATGTAGGTGCCGCCACGCGGGGTGCGCAGCTCGCCCGGCTTGGTCTGGACGTAGATCTCGCCGTACTCCGGCTGGCCCGGGCCCACGACGCGGGCGTCGCCGACGGTGACGAGCTCGCCCTCGTGCGTCTCGTACCACTCGATGGCGGAGCGCCTGGGGTCCAGGGTGAGGTCCTCGACGTTGCCGCTCGGGGGCTTGGGGGCGTAGGTGTCCGGCATGTCGGCCGGCAGCGTCAGGGCGCTCGGCAGGGGGTTGCCGCTGGACAGGACGTTGACGACCGGCTTGGTGATCTCGGTCATCGACAGGTTGGGGGTGGTCGCGACCGTCTCGCCGCCGGCCAAGGGGTAGTAGTCGCTGATCTGCCCGCTGACGAGGACCGCGTCGCCCTCCTTGACGGTGATCGGGGCCGAGGCGGTGAAGACGAAGACGCCGGTGGAGGCGTTGGCCTTGGCCGGGTCCTTGGTCGGCTGCTGGATCCAGAAGCCCTTGGTGCGGCCGGTGCTGCGCACGCCGGTGACGACGCCGGGCACGTTGGTGACGGCCTGGCCCTTGAGCGGGGACACGAATCCGGGGCCCTGGATGTCCTGGATGGTGGTGCTGCCGGGGGTGGGAGTCGGGGT
>NZ_DCYC01000053.1:0-16214 GCF_002330965.1 Arsenicicoccus sp. UBA2120 | reverse complement strand
CGGCGTCGGGGTGGGCGTGGGCGTGGGGTCGGTGGGGCCGGTCCCGACGGTGACCGCGGCCGGCGTGGGCGCGCCCGCGGTGTAGTCCTTGCTGTTGTCCCACCCGCTCGTCGGCGCGGGCAGGGCGCGGCTGATCGAGGTGGCGTTGGTGGTGGCCGGTGCGGCCGCCACGACGAAGTCCGTGGCCGTGCCCCAGCCGATGTAGTCCACCACGCCGGCGGCCGCGTCGCAGTCGGCGCCGCAGGCGAGCGCGGTGGACGAGCTGACGAGCGCGATGCGACCCGCGGTGCCGGACATCGCGATGGTGCCCTGCGCGTCGATGCGGGGCAGGGCGGGAGCGGCGGTGTTGGCGCCCGAGGCCTCCGCCACGACATACGTGGCCTTGGGGGCGATGGTGCCGGTCAGGGCCGTCCGCTGCCAGGAGGTGCCGGCGGCGGAGGCGTACTGCACGGACCAGCCGTCGAGCGAGACGGGCTGGTCGGAGGAGTTGTAGAGCTCGACGAAGTCGGTGCGGTAGGGGGCACCGGCGTTGCCGCCGCCCCCGAAGACCTCGGAGATCACGACGGGGCTGGCGGTGTCGACGGCGTTGGCGACGACGGGCACGGCGGCAGCTGTGGTCGCCAGCAGGGCGACGGCACTGAGGCGGCTCACGGCGCGCAGGTGGATGCGCATGATGGGGGCTCCTGGGCTGATGGGGGTGCGACGACGACGTCGCCGGGGAGTGCTCGAACGGTAACCCCGCGTCACGGCGCGGTGGGGGATGGGCACGTGTCCACCCGGTGACCGGCCGGTGAGCAGTCGGCGTCGCTCGACCGCGCGCGACGCCCCAGCAGCGGGGAGGTTCGGTGTCGCTATGACAGCACCAAACCTCCCCGGCGATGGGGGGGGCCGGTGCGAGGGGCCTCACGCGCCGAAGGAGTCGGAGATCTCCCGCAGGCGGCGGTGCAGATCCGCCCAGTAGGCCGGGTCGGTGCTCATCAGGTTGTCGTTGTCGACGAGGTAGCCGGCCTCGCCGTCGATGGTCTCCCGCAGGATGTCGGCGTGCCCCGCGTGCCGGCTCACGTCGGTCGTGACGTGGCCCATGATCACGAGCAGCGTGACCTCGCGTCCGCCCTCGGCCCACCACGGCACGGAGCCCGGCGCGTCCAGCGGCAGCTCCCGGATCGTGGCGTCGGCGTGGGCCCGCACCCGGTCGTAGAACGCCAGCACCTCGGTGGCCGGGACGTCGCGGGGGACCCACATGTCGTCGTTGTCGGCATACGCCTCGTCCCAGGGGAGAGGCTCGGGCAGGGGCCGGCCGAAGGTCTCGCCGAAGTAGCCCGCCTCGACCCCCGACACGTGGCGCACGAGCCCGAGCAGATTGGTGCCGGTCGGCGTCATGGGACGGCGCAGGTCGCGCTCGCCGAGGCCGCGCAGCTTCATCAGCAGTGCGTCACGCTGCCGGTCGAGCTGGCGGTGCAGTCGTGACTTGGTGTCGTCGTGCCAGGTCTGGTCCATGGACCCACCCTGGCCGGGCCGGGGGCTGAGCGCCAGGGGTCAGGGACGTCGAGCGCCCACCGTGTCCACCTGGTTGCGCCGCCGCGCGGGGCCCGGCTCGGCATACGGGCTCGGCCCGGGGCTCGACGGTAGGGTGACGGACGTGTTGAGGACGACGGCCGCGATCGCGGCAGGCAAGCTCGCCCGGACCGCCTCGCGGCTGCGGGGAGGTGGCAGCGGCGGCTCGGCGCTCCCGGGCCTGGTGGCGGAGCGGATCGACCCGGCGTTCCTGCGGTCGACGCTCGGGGAGCTGCCGCGCGGGATCGTCGTGGTGAGCGGCACCAATGGCAAGACCACCACCACCAAGATGGTCGTCGCCCTGCTGCGCGCCCACGGCCTGCGGGTGCTGACCAACCCCACCGGGTCCAACTTCACCCGCGGTGTGATCTCCTCGATGCTCGCCGAGCTGCCGCTGACCGGCCGCGTCGACGCCGACATCGCCGTCCTGGAGCTCGACGAGGCCCACGCCCTGAAGTTCGCCGAGGTCGTGACCCCCACCCACGCGCTGCTGCTCAACGTCGCCCGCGACCAGCTCGACCGGTTCGCCGAGATCGACCACACCGCAGGCCTGCTCACCCGCCTCGCCGAGCAGACCACCCGGGGCGTCGTGCTCAACCGCGACGACTCCTTCATCTCCCGCATCGACGAGCACGTGCGTCCGGGTGCCGAGGTGCGGTGGTTCGGCGTCGACCCGTCCATCGCCGACCGCCTGCCGGAGCTGCAGGAGGCCGACGTGCGGTTCAGCGAGGCCGACGACGTGCCGGCGGCGGGGCCGTCCGACGGGCTGCTCAAACCGGTCGACGACCACTCGTTCACCGTGGTCTTCGGCGACGGGCACGACGTCGGGCCGGTGACGCTGCGCCAGCGTGGCCTCGCGGCGATGATCAACGCGACCGCGGCGACCTCGCTCGTGCGGCTGCTGCTGGGGGCGGAGTTCCGGCATACGACCGCGTCCGAGGCCCTCGCCACGGTCACCCCGCCGTTCGGGAGGGGCGAGGTCGTCGACGTCGACGGCCAGCCGCTCGAGCTGGTGCTGGTCAAGAACCCCGCCGGGTTCACCGTCGCGCTCGGCACCTACGGCACGACCCCGGTCGCGTCCATGATCGCGATCAACGACAACTACGCCGACGGGCAGGACGTCTCCTGGCTGTATGACGTGAGCTTCGAGTCCCTCCGCGATCTCGGCGTCGCCGTCACGAGCGGCGTCCGCGCCTACGACATGGCGCTGCGGCTCAGGTATGACGACGTGCCCGTGGCCGCGGTCCAGCCCGAGCTCGAGACCGCTCTCGACCTTTTCCTCGCCGAGCACCGCGAGGAGCCCAAGCGGATCTTCTGCACCTACACCGCGATGATGGCGCTGCGGCGGGTGCTCGCCCAGCGCTACGACCTGCCGGACTTCGGCGAGGAGGCGAAGGCCTGATGAGCGAGTTCGCGAGCGCCCGGACGCCTGGCACCAGCAAGGGCACGGTCACCCTCGTCCACCTCTACCCGCGCGAGATGAGCATCTACGGCGACCTCGGCAACACGCGGGCGCTCGCCTCCCGGCTGCGGTGGCACGGCTACGACGTCGAGGTGGTCGGGCACGCGCCCGGCGACCCCTGGCGCGACGATGTCCACCTCGTCATGGGCGGCGGGGGCCAGGACTCCGGCCAGGCGCGGGTCGAGTCCGACCTGGAGCGGATCGGCGGCCGGCTCGTGGAGCTGGCGGCCGACGGTTGCCCGATGCTCGCCATCTGCGGCATGTACCAGCTCTTCGGCAACGCCTTCATCACGGTCGAGGGCCAGCGGCTGCCCGGCCTCGGCATCCTCGACGTCACCACGACCGGCAACGCCAAGCGCATGATCGGCGGCATCGTCCTCGACACCGAGTTCGGCGAGGTCGTGGGCTTCGAGAACCACTCGGGCTCCACGGTGCTGGGGCCTGAGCAACAGCCTTTTGGGCGCGTTCGCGCAGGTCAGGGCAACAACGGGCAGGACGGGACCGAGGGCGCGATCACCGGCCACGTCGTCGGGACCTACCTGCACGGTCCGATCCTGCCGGCCAACCCGGCTCTCGCGGACGCCCTGGTCGGGTGGGCGGCGGAGCGGGCGACCGGGCGGGCCTTCGAGCCCGAGCCGATCGACGACACGTATGCCGACCACGCCCGCACCCGCCAGGTCCGCCGACTCGTGGCGGCCACCCGCCGGCGCTGACCCCGGCTCGCTCGGGTGACCGGAAGTGACCTGTCAGGTCGGGTCGTGGCGCCTGTGGGCGGCTTGGGCGACCGGAAGTGACCTGTCAGGCCACGTGGGGTCGCCTGGGGGTCGCCTTGGGGTGCTCAGGCAACCGGAAGTGACCTCCGGGCTCAGGTTGGGCCGCCCGGAGGCCTGGTTGCGGTGCTCAGGCGACCGGAAGTGAGCTGGAGCTCAGGTTGGGTCGCCCGGAGGCCTGGTTGGGGTGCTCAGGTGACCGGAAGTGACCTGTCAGGCCACGTGGGGTCGTGTGGGGTTGGCATGGGTGACCGGAAGTGACCCGGGAGGTCGGGTTGGGTCGTCTGGGGGTCTCGAGGGGAGGTTCAGGCGACCCGAAGTGAGCTCCGGGCTCAGGGTGGGTCGGCTTGGGGTGCTCGGGCGACCGGAAGTGACCTGTCAGGCCAGGTGGGGTCGTGTGGGATTGGCCTGGGCGACCGGAAGTGACCTGTCAGGCCAGGTGGGGTCGTGTGGGGTTGGCTTGGGTGACCGGAAGTGACCCGGGAGGTCGGGTTGGGTCGTCTGGGGGTCTCGAGGGGAGGTTCAGGCGACGCGAAGTGAGCTCCGGGCTCAGGTTGGGTCGCCCGGAGGCCTGGTTGCGGTGCTCAGGCGACCGGAAGTGACCTGCCGGGTCAGGTGGGGTCGCGTGGGGGCGGGCTGGGCGACCTTAAGTGACCTGCCGGGGCAGGTGGGGTCGCCTGGTGGCGTCGGTGGCGCCGGGGTGGCGGATCAGGTGGTGGCGGGGCGGCGGTCGGCATACCGGCCCTTGGTCAGCCACCAGATCAGCGCGCCCAGGGCGCCGAGCGGCAGCTCGAGCAGGTGCGTGTAGATCGTGAACAGGACGATGCCCGCGGCGGCCGGTGCGTGCGCGGCCCCGAAGCCGACGAGCGCGATCGCGGTGCCCGCCTCGGTCACGCCGACGCCACCCGGGGTCACCCCGACGGCCGTCAGCAGGCGTCCGACCGCGAACGCCGCGAAGAAGTGGGCCAGCGAGAGCTCCACCCCGGTGGCGCGCAGGCACATGATGAACAGGAGGTACTGGAAGCCGAAGAAGCCGACCAGCCCGAAGGTCATCGGCAACCACCCCGACTCGACGACGTGGCCGATCCGGGAGCGCAGGTCGGCGACCAGGCCGTCGACCCCGTGGCCGTCGGAGCGGCGGCTGAGGCGACGGACGAGCGGCCCGATCAGCCGGTCGAGGACGTGACCCGTGGTGGTGGCGACGCGCTCGGAGGCGATGACGGCGACGAACCAGCCGAGCAGCCCGAGGCCGAGGAGCGCGCCGACGGCACCGCCGCGCGCGACCCCGGGCGGCATCGGCTCGCCGGCGATGAGCAGCACGGAGATGCCGAGGACGGGCAGGGCCATGCGGCCGAGGACGTTCCAGACACCGCTGACGATGAGGGAGGTGGAGATGTCGCGGGGGGTGAAGCCCCAGGAGCGATACATGCCGTATGTCGCCGCCGCCCCCATCGCGCCGCCGCCGGGCAGCAGGTTGCCCGCCGCGGAGCCCGCGACGTTGACCATGAGGGCCTGCGGGTGGGTGAGCCCGGCCAGCGACCCGGTCAGCGTGAACGTGTAGCACCACAGCGCCACGACCATGAGCACGAAGAGGCCGATGGTGTTGCCCCAGCTCAGCGCGTCGAGGTGCGCCAGCAGGGCGGACCACGAGGTCTCGGCGAAGTACGGCAGTCCCCACACCAGCAGCGCGACGGCCAGCGCCGTGCCGAGGACGGCCTGGAGGGCGGTGCGCCACCACGATCGACGCTGGTCGCCCCTGGCTCGGGTCGCCCCCGGCTCGTCGGACGTCGCATGCGGGTCGGGCGTCGCACGCGGGTCGGGCGTCGCACGCGGGTCGGGCGTGGTGTCCCGGGTCGCCGGCGTCGCGCTCGCCCCTGGCAGCTGGTCGGCGTCCTCGGCTGCTGGTGCCGTGTCGCTGGCCTCGGCCGCCCGCCGCTGATCTCCCCCCGGAGTCATGCTCAGCCCAGCCCGTCGAAGATGTCGTGGGCCACCGGTCCGCCGGGCGGCCGCGACGCGTCGACGAACCACTCCCGGCCGAAGACCAGGTCGTAGAGCGGTCGGGGGATCCGCAGGAAGGCCGCCAGCGTGCGGTCGCCGTCGTCCGCCGCGGCCTGCGAGGCGTGGGCGCGCATCGAGGCGCGCTTGGCCGCGATGTGGCGATGGACGTCGATGTGGTGGGTGATCTCGGCGCGGGCGGAGTAGGCCCGGTCGAAGGAGGCGCGGTCGAACTCGGCCGGGAAGGGGTAGACGAGCGCGGCGAGGTCCAGCGCCCGGCAGATCGCGTCGCGCGGGACCGTGGCCTGCAGCACGCGGGGCGTGCCGGCGAGCTCGGCCGCACGCGCCCCGACGTGGTGCACCTGCACGTGGTCGCGGTGACCGTAGCCGCCGTTGCGGTCGTAGGTCAGCAGCACGTCGACGGACTCCTCGCGCAGGATCTGCGCCAGCCGCTCGGCGGCCTCGTCGACGTCGGCGCGCACGAAGCGCGTCATGCCCTCGGGGTCGGGGTAGAGCTCGGCGCCCGACCCGCTGTCGGCGTAGCCCAGCCACTCGACCCGCGCCACGCCGAGCGCGGCGCACGATCGCATCAGCTCGCCGAGACGCCGCTCGCCGAGCGAGCGGGCGGCGGAGCCGGCATACGTGGTGGAGGTCAGGCCGAGGTCACCGTCGGTGGCGGTGACCACGATGACCCGGTGCCCCTCGGCGGCGGCCCTGGCCAGGGTGCCGGAGGTGAGCAGGGCCTCGTCGTCGGGGTGGGCGTGGAACGCGAGCAGTGTGTGAGCCATCGTGGTCATCCTCTCGCATGGCAGGGTGGATGTCGTGAAGGTGGCCTTGCTGTCGGACTGCTATCTGCCGCGCCTCGGTGGCATCGAGGTGCAGGTCCACGACCTCGCGGACCGGCTGCGGCGCTCGGGCCACGTGGTCGAGGTGTTCACGGCCACGCCCGGTCGGGCGGGGGAGCGGCACGGCGCGGTGGAGCTGGTCGACGGCGTCCCGGTGCACCACCTCGCGCTGCGGCTGCCCGGCGACCTGCCGGTCAACCCCCTGGCGCCACCGGCGCTGCGGCGTCGGCTGCTGGCCGGTGGGTTCGACGTGGCGCACGTGCACATGGGAGTGGTCAGCCCCTTCGCGAGCGACGCGGTCGACGTCGCCCTGTCGGCCGGGCTGCCGACCGCGGTCACCTGGCACTGCGTGCTGGACGCGATGGAGCGGGTGCTCGCCGTCAGCGGGCGCGTGCGTCGGTGGGCCGGGCGAGGTGTCGCGCTGTCGGCGGTGAGTCGTATGGCGGCCCGCCCGCTCGAGCGCCTGGCCCCCGACGCGCGGGTCGCCGTGCTGCCCAACGGTATCGACCTGGACCGCTGGCGATCGTCCACGGCGGCAACGCATCTCGCGGGAGGCACAGGGCGCGAGGGTGATGCCGGACCGGTCCGACTCGTCACCGCCATGCGCCTCGCGCGACGCAAGCGCGCCGTGCCCCTCGCACGGGTGGCGCGCCGGGTCGACGACCTCGTCGGCGACCAGATCGACTGGCGCATCGAGGTGTTCGGCGAGGGGCCGCAGCGCGGGCTGGTGCAGGCCTACCTGCGCACCCACGGCCTCACCGACCGGGTCCTGCTGCGGGGCAGGGTGTCTCGCGACGAGCTCCTCGAGTCCTACCGTGGCGCAGCGGCCTACGTCTCGCCGACGGTGCTGGAGGCGTTCGGCATCGCCGCGCTCGAGGCGCGGGCCGTGGGGCTGCCGGTCGTCGGTCGGCGCGGCAGCGGGGTGGAGGAGTTCGTCGAGCACGGCGTGACGGGGCTGCTCGCGGGGGGCGACCGGGAGCTGGCCGCTCACGTGGCTACCCTGGTGCTCGACCCCGTTGCCCGGCAACGACTTCGGCGGCAGAGCCTGGAGACGCCGCCCACGCAGTCGTGGCCCGCGGTGGTGGGGATGGTGGAGGCGGAGTATGCGCGGGCCGGGCGGCTCGCGAGGAGGGGCAGGACATGAGTGGGGACCAACCAGGTCTGCTGAGCGAGGACGAGTACGGTCGCGTGGTCCGCCACGGGCGGGTGCTGGACTCGCCCGTGCAGGTCGACGGCTACGACCACGACGGGCGTCGCCGCGTGGCGATCGACCTGCCGCACGGCGTGACGCCCGAGGACCTGCTGCGCAGCCACGGCTGGGAGCCTGGCGCGCCGCTCGCCGCCGAGCGGTCGCTGGGGGACCCGCACGCCGTGGTCCTGTCCTACGCGGTGCGGCACCGCCCGGAGGGCCCGGAGCCGTTGCCCGTGGTGACCACCCCGATGGACGCCGGAATCGAGCTGGATCCCGACGAGCCGCCGTTGGTGCGCACGCGGGTCGCGGCATACGCCGTCGTGGTCGGCCCCCTCGGGGTGCTGCTGACCGAGGCGTCGGACCGCACCAACGCCGCGGGCGCGTGGGGGCTGCCCGGTGGCGGCGTGGAGCCGGGGGAGGACCCGGCGGCCGCCGTGGTGCGCGAGGTCTGGGAGGAGACCGGTCAGGACATCATGCGGCCGCGACTGGTGGCGGTCCGCAGCCACCACTGGATCGGCTTGTCCCCCAAGGGAGTCCTGGAGGACTTCCAGGCGGTGCGGCTGGTCTATCGCGCCGAGGTCGTGGGCAGCCACGACGTCGTGGTGCACGACCGCGACGGCACGACGGCCTCCGCGGCGTGGGTCTCGGCGGACGTCGTGCGGGGGCAGGGGCTCCGGCTGGCGCCGGCCTGGTCCGACCTGGCCGACCTGCTGCCGTCCGACCGGCCGGACTGAGGCGGCTCCCTCAACGGCCACGACGAGCGATGCCCACGGCGCCGACCAGCAGCAGGAGGACGCCGACGCCCACCACGATCCACGGGCCCTGGGTGACGAGGTCGATGCTCATCACCGCCAGCTCGCGCAGCAGCACCGAGGCGGCGCACAGGAGCCCGAGCAGGCCGACGACGATCGCCGGGGCGTAGGGGCCGCGCGGCTGCGTGGTCGCCTCGAGCTCCGCGAGACGGTGCGCCTCGTCGGGGTCGATGGGGTAGTAGCGCTGGTCGCTCATCGCGCGACCTCCTCGATGATCAGGTCCCCGAGGCCGACCTGGCCCCGCAGGACGAGCACGGGTGTGCCGGTGCCGATGGTGGTGTCCGTCTCGCCGAGGTCCGTCCTGGACCCGTCGGGATGACGGAGGACGACGTCGCCGAGCCCGACGTGGCTCTTGACCCGCACCGGCATCCCCTGGGGGATGCGGACGGTCATCTCGCCGACCCCGACCTGCACGCTGACCTCCTGCCCGTTGAGGCTGGAGGCCTCCACGGAGGTCAGGTCCAGGACGCTGTCGCCGGCGCCCACCTGGTATGACGTGCCGCCGTCCAGCGTGGTCGGCGCCCAGTGCTGGTCCATCGACGAGGACGAGAAGGACGTCGCCCCGTCGGCCACGTCGAGGCGCAGGGGGCCACCGAGGGACAGGGTGATGATGGCCAGGGCGAGGACGAGCGGGACGGTGAAGCCGCCGCGCCGGCCGGCCAGACCCACGACCACCAGCAGCGCCGAGACGAGCCCGAGGGCCGTGGCCGCCGCGATCGCGTAGGGGTGGTCGACGTGGATCCGACCGGTCTGGTGGGCCGCGAGGACCGCGCCGATGCCGGCGGCGGCGAGCCCGATGGCCGCGACGGTGCCCGGCCAGCCGAGGGTGGGTCGGCGGCGACGCATCGGGACGTAGGCGGCAGCAGGCGGGACGACCCGCGTCGCACCCGAGATGAGGTGCTCCGGCACGGCCCCTGCGGTCGTGGGCCAGCTCATGGCCGGGCTGGAGCCGACGCCGTCACCGGTGGCGGTGGCGGTGGTGGTGGTGTCACCGACGGAAGCGTCGAGGGCACCGCGGGGGGTCGCGTCCAGCGGCTCGACCGCGGGGAGGGCCAGCGTGCTCGGTGAGGCGTCGGGGACACGATCGCCAAAGGGGTGGTCCGCAGAGGGCTGCTCGGCGGAGGGGTGCTCCAGGGCGGCCTGCTCGGTGCCGACCTCCGTGACGGACCCGTGCTGGCCTCGGTTGCGACGGGACCACCAGTAGTACGCGCCGACCCCGAAGAAGACCATGACGACGATCCGGCCCACGTTGCCCCCGGGGGAGCCGTCGTGGAACCCGAACGCGTCGGTGAAACCACCCAGGCTGACCAACAGCGTGAAGACCAGCAGCACCACGGAGTTGCCGTCCCCGCGGCGCAGGGCCTTCTCGAGCGGGATCTCGCCCTTGGTGTCCGCGAGCAGCAGGAAGGCGACGAAGTAGGCCGGGAAGGCGATGCCGCCCATGACCAGCAGCACGATCCACACGATGCGGACGACGATCGGGTCGATGCCGATCTTGTCGGCGACGCCGCCGCAGACCCCGGCGACCCAGCGGTGCGACAGCCGGCGGCGGATGCCGGTGCCGCGCACGCCGCGGAAGAACCGGTCGAGCGCGTCCGGCTGGTGCTCGGTGGCCTCGGGCGGACCCGGTGGCGTGGGAGGCGGCTGCTGCGTCATACCGACAATCTCTCTCCCCGGCGCGGGGGTGGGCCATGAGGGTCGCCCCTGACCCCACCCTGACGATCCCCTGACGTGCGGGTCAGACCCTCGTCCCGGCGGCGTCCATGGGTGAGGATGGGGAGGTGCCCACCCCCTACGAGACCCAGCGCGTCGAGCAGCAGCAGCCGGCGCCACGGCTGCTGCGCCCGGTCGACAGCGGCTGGGTCGCGGGCGTGTGCGCGGGGCTCGCGGAGCACCTGCGCATCCAGGTGGGCGTGATCCGGATGGCTCTCGTGCTCCTGACGATGTTCGGGATGGGCACGGGCGTGATCCTCTATCTCGCCGTCTGGGCGCTCACCCCGCAGCGGCTCGGGCCGGGGGGCACCACGCGCACGGCGCCGCAGGTGCCCGGGGCGGCCGGATCGACGGGCTCGGCAGGAACCACGGGGTTGGGCGGGTCGGGTGCTGGGGGAGGCGCCACGCGATGGCCCCTCCTGCGCCAGCGGCTGCTGCACGACGAGGCCGTGGTCAACGTCCTGCTGGGGCTGGCCCTGGTGGTCGGCGGGCTCGCGGTCGTGCTCACCCGGCACGGCGTCGACCTGCGGCTCGGCGTGACCCTGCCGCTCGCCCTCATCGCCAGCGGCGCCATCGTCGTCTGGACCCAGCTCGACCGCACCGAGCGCGACCGCTTCCTGCAGCTGTCGGCCGCCGACTCGCGCGCCGGCCTGGCGCGCGTCGTCACCGGGGTCCTGCTGACCCTGGCCGGGGTCGTCGTCCTCGCCAGCCGCGCCCAGGGCGTCGGCGGGCTCGGCGACGCGGCCCTGTCGGCCCTGGCGGTCCTGCTGGGGCTCGTCGTCATCCTCGCCCCCTGGGCCATCCGGCTCTGGGACGGGCTCAAGGCCGAGCAGGCGGAGCGGGTGCGCGCCACCGAGCGCGCCGACATCGCCGCCCACCTGCACGACTCCGTCCTGCAGACCCTCGCCCTCATCCAGCGCAAGGCCGACGACCCCACGGCGGTCCAGCGGCTGGCCCGGGCCCAGGAGCGCGAGCTGCGCACCTGGCTGTATGGCGGAGGCAGCTCCACCCCCACCACGCTCTCGGCGGCCGCGGCCGAGGTGGCGCACGACGTCGAGGACCGGCACGGCGTCCCGATCGACCTCGTCGTCACGGGCGACGTCGGCCTGGACGCGGACGTCTCGGCGCTGGTCAAGGCCCTCGGCGAGGCGCTCAACAACGCCGTCCGCCACGGCGCCGCGCCGGTGTCGGCCTATGTCGAGGCGGGGCCGCTCGGGATCGAGGCCTTCGTCCGTGACCACGGGCCGGGCTTCGACCTCGGCGAGGTGCCGCTCGACCGTCTCGGGGTGCGGGGCTCGATCGTCGACCGGATGGACCGCCACGGCGGCACCGCGCGGATCCGCCGCCTCGAGGACGGCACCGAGGTCTCGCTGACCCTCCCACCACGACCCACGACCGAGGAGTCCTGATGCTTCCCCCGACGACCCCGATCCGCCTCGTCCTCGTCGACGACCACAAGATGTTCCGGGCGGGCGTGCGCACCGAGCTCGACACGTCGCTGCCGGTGGTGGGGGAGGCGGGCGACGTGGGGTCGGCCGTCGCCGTCATCAAGGCCGAGCGCCCCGACGTCGTGCTCCTCGACGTGCACCTGCCCGGCGGCGACGGGCGCGGCGGCACGGACGTCATCCTCGGGTGCGCCGGCACGGCGACCGAGGCCGGGGTGCCCGTGCGCTTCCTCGCCCTGTCGGTCAGCGACGCCGCCGAGGACGTCATCTCCGTCATCCGCGCCGGGGCCCGTGGCTATGTCACCAAGACGATCAGCGGCAACGACCTGGTCAGCGCCATCCGGCGGGTGGCCGACGGGGACGCGGTGTTCAGCCCTCGGCTGGCGGGGTTCGTGCTCGACGCGTTCGGGGCCGCGGCGGGTGAGATCGCCGAGGTCGACGAGGAGCTGGACCGGCTGTCGGCGCGCGAGCGCGAGGTCATGCGGCTGATCGCGCGGGGCTACCAGTACAAGGAGGTGGCCAAGGAGCTGTTCATCTCCGTCAAGACCGTCGAGACGCACGTGTCGAGCGTGCTGCGCAAGCTGCAGCTGTCGAGCCGCCACGAGCTCACCGCCTGGGCGATGAACCGCCACCTCCTCTAGACCTCCCTCAGGTAGGCACATCAGCCCGGGTTAGCACGCCACGTCGATGGACCCGCCGGGGGTAAAGGCATCAGCCTGGCGAACGACGGCCGGTCGATGCCTCTACCGGGGGCGGGTCTGAAGGCGGGACGGCGACGCCCGCCGGTCCCCGAGGGGCGGCGGGCGTCGGCACACGGCCTGCTCGGTCAGCCCAGAGCAACAGGGTGCAGCCGAGCGACCGAGCGACCGGGCGAGGATCAGGGCAGGGCCATCCGGAAGACCGTGCGCCAGGTCTGGCCGATCTGCCGGTGCAGCGGACCCGTGACGTAGGGCAGGCCGTAGCGGTCGCAGATCTCGCGCACGCGCACCGCGATCTCGGCATACCGGTTGCTCGGCAGGTCCGGGAACAGGTGGTGCTCGATCTGGTGCGACAGGTTGCCGGTCATCAGGTGCATGAGCTTGCTGCCGGAGATGTTGCAGGAGCCGATCATCTGGCGGATGTACCAGTCGCCGCGGGTCTCGCCCTCGATCATCTCCTCGGTGAAGAACTCGACACCGTCGGGGAAGTGACCGCAGAAGATCACGGTGTGCGCCCACAGGTTGCGGATGCAGTTGGCGGCGAAGGTGCCGGCCAGCGTGGCTTTGCCGGACCCGGTGAGCGACGCCAGGGCGGGGGTCGCGACGTAGTCCTTGCCGGCCTGCTTGACGGCCTTGACGCCGAGGGCCTTGAGGTCGGCGTTGAGCGCCTCGCGGGACTTGCGGCCCTCCTGCACGTCGACGAGCTCGAGGTCGTAGAACGCGATGCCCCACTCGAAGAAGGGCGCGAGGATCGCGTTGTAGACCGGGTTGAGCACGTTGTAGGGCTTCCACGGCTGGTCCGAGCTGATCCGCAGGAGGTTGTAGCCCACGTCGTTGTCCTTGCCCACGACGTTGGTCCACGTGTGGTGCAGGTCGTTGTGGGTGTGCTTCCAGCCCTTGGCCGGGGCCACGAAGTCCCACTCCCAGGTGGAGGAGTGGATGTCCGGGTCGCGCATCCAGTCCCACTGGCCGTGGATGACGTTGTGGCCGATCTCCATGTTCTCGAGGATCTTGGCGACCGACATGAGGCCGACGCCGGCGACCCAGGCGGACTTGCGCTTGCCGGCGAGCACCAGCGTGGCGCGGCCGGCGAGCTCGAGGCTGCGCTGCACGCGGATCACCCGACGGATGTATGCCGCGTCGGCGGCCCCTCGCGAGGCGACGATGTCGGCGCGGATCTGGTCGAGCTCGCGCCCGAGCTCGGCGACCTGCTCGTCGGTCAGGTGCTGGGCGTGGTCGGGGCGGCGGACGGGGCGACCGCTGTCGGCCAGGCCGGGGTTGCGGGTGGGGATCGCGGGCAGCTGCTCGCGGGTGGGGGTGGCGCCGTCGGTGGGTGCGGTGGGGCGCTCGGCCGTGGTGGTCATGTGACCCTCCTCAGATCTCGAGATGGCAGGGTCCCGCGGCTGCGGAGACACAGGTCTGGATGGATTGTCCCTCGTCGCCGTGGACCTCGCCGGTGCGCAGGTCGCGCACCTTGCCGGCCCGCAGCGGGGTGAGACAGGTGTGGCAGATGCCCATGCGGCAGCCGCTGGGCATCATGACGCCGGCCGACTCGGCGGCCTCGAGCAGCGTGGTGTCGCCGTCGACCTCGATCTCCTTGTCGGAGCGCAGGAAGGTCACGACACCGCCCTCGCCGCCCTGGCCGTCGAGGACGACGGGCGCGAAGCGCTCGATGACGAGCGAGTGCCGGGCGTCGGCGTCGTGCCACAGGCGCTCGGCCGCGTCGAGCATCTCGGGCGGACCGCAGGCGTATGACGCTCGCGAGCGCCAGTCGGGGCACAGCTCGTCGAGCGCGGCGGTCGAGGTGAGGTCGATGCGACCGCGCTCGCCGGAGTACCAGTGGACGACCCGCAGGCCGGGGTGGGCGGTCGACAGCTCGGCCAGCTCCTCGGCGAACAGCGCGTCCTGCGCCGTGCGGGAGCTGTGGACCAGCACGACGTCGGCGTCGTCACGGTGACCGACCAGCGTGCGGATCATCGACATGACGGGGGTCAGCCCGCTGCCGGCGGTGAGCATGAGCAGGGGGCGCGGGTGCTCGGGGAGCACGAAGTCTCCCTGGGGGACGTCCAGGTGCAGCACGTCGCCGGGGCGGGTGCGGTGCACGAGCGAGTCCGAGACGAGGCCCTCGGCGTGGACCGTGATGGCCGGGTCCTCGCCGGCCGCGGTGGTCAGCGAGTAGGACCGCCAGTGGCGGACGCCGTCGACCTCGACGCCGACGCGGGCCCACTGGCCGGCCATGTGGGGGTCCCAGCCGTGGCCGGGGCGGAAGTGGATGGTCGCCGTGTCGGTCGTCTCGGGGACGACGGAGGTGACGACACCGCGGAGCTGGCGGGCCGACGACAGGGGATTGATCAGGGACAGGAAGTCCTGGGGGCTGAGCGGGGTCGTCAACGGCTTGGCCAGGGGCGACAGCACGGGGCTGACGGCCTTGGCCAGGCGATCGAGCGGACGCATGGACGGCATACTCCAGTATTTCCCACGCAGGGCCTTTCATACTCGTCGGCGCGCGCCCGAATCGCGCCGAGGGACTATCACGCGACGATAGAATCGGGCCCCATGAGCCTCGACCGTCCCGCTGAAGCGCCACCATGGTTGTCGTTGCCCGCTGAAGTGTCCGAGCTGCTGCGGCCCCGCGTCGTCGAGATCGTCGACCAGATCATCCGCGCCGTCCCACGTGACGTTCCCGACTACGCGCGCCCCATGGAGGGCCGCTTCGGGCAGGGGCTGCACCAGGGCGTCGCCATCGCCCTCGACCGCTTCCTCGACCTGCCGGGGACGGACCGTCCGGCCCTCGAGCCGGACTCCAGACGGGTGTATGCCGGGCTGGGTCGCGGCGAGTTCCGCTCGGGGCGCCAGCTGGGGTCGCTGCTCGCGGCCTACCGCTCCGGCGCCCGCGTGACCTTCCGCACCGCGGCCCAGATCGCGGTGGACGCAGGCGTCTCCCCGGACGTGATCGTGCCCCTCGGCGAGTCGATCTTCGCCTACATCGACGAGCTGTCGGCCGCCTCGGTCGAGGGCTACGCCGACGAGCAGAACGAGCAGCTGGGCGAGGTGGAGCGCCGGCGCACCGAGCTCGCCCTGCTGGTCCTGCACGGGCGGGCCTCGTCGGCGGGCGTCGACCAGGCGGCGCTCGCGGCGGGCTGGGCGCTGCCACCGGAGCTGGCGGTCGTGGCGCTGCGCCGCGAGCAGGCCCAGGGGCTGCGTCTCGCCCTCGGCCGCGGCGCCCTGGTGGTCGAGCGCGAGGACGACGTCGTGGCGCTGGTCCCGGCGCCCACGACCGAGCGTGCGCGGCGCGACCTGGAGCGGGCGCTGCGCGGCCGGGGTGCGGTGGTGGGGCCGACCCGTCCGTGGAACGAGGCGCCCGAGTCGTTGCGCCTCACCGTGCTGACGATCGCCCGCCTCGAGCAGGCCGCGGCGGCGGGGATGGAGCGTCCCGACACGGTCTTCGTCGGCGACCACCTGGCCCAGCTAGCCCTGCACGCCGAGCCCGCCGTCGTCGCGGACCTGGCGCGGATCCGGCTCGCGCCCCTGGACGCGTTCGCCCCCGCCACCCGTGAGCGGCTGGCCGAGACCCTGCTGCAGTGGCTCGTCCACTGGGGGCAGCGCCAGCCCGTGGCCGAGGCCCTGTCGATCCACCCGCAGACGGTGGGCTACCGCGTGACCCAGCTGCGCGAGGCCTTCGGCGCCGACCTCGACGACCCGGACGTGCGCTTCGAGCTGCTCATGGT